>JBASRK010000019.1:0-1722 GCA_049273775.1 Candidatus Acidiferrales bacterium | reverse complement strand
GCTGCCAGCGCTGCGGGCGCCCGGGCGAACTCCACGTTCACCACATTAACTCGCGGAGTCAGCTCGGAGACGACGCCGAGCACAATCTCATCACCCTGTGCACAAGCTGCCACCAACTTATGCATTCCAGAAAGACACACACACCCGGCGATCATGAAGGCTGACTCCGGCCTCAAACAAGTAGATTCGAGACCCATAGCTCAGGATGGATAGAGCGGCGGTTTCCTAAACCGCGTGTCGGGAGTTCGAGTCTCCCCAGGCCCGCCATTCATTCGCTTGAACTACGTGAAGCGGTAGCCTGTTGGGGTTGCATACGTGGAGGATTGCCCACAATCTGGCTCATCGAAAGAGTTCTATCCAGCTGTGTCAGGGGACACCCGCAGCCCCTTTTTCACTTCCTACCCCTCGCGCTGGCCGGAGGCCACCTTGCGCTGCACACCCGGCTTGGGGCAACATGTTTGCGGGCATCGCGATGTGGCGCTAAAGCCAGACGCTACAGATGCCTAGCGTCAGCAATTCTGGGTGAAGAAGCAGTGTGAGACGTTCCAACCAGCTGGCTGGATTCATCCTCGCGGGCGGCCAGAGCTCGCGGATGGGGCGCGACAAAGCGCTGCTTGAAATCGGCGGAGTGCCGCTGGTCGTGCGCACAGCGCGCCTGCTCGAGCCACGCGTGGCTGCGGTGACCGTCATCGGCCCGCCCGAGCGCTACGCCGCGCTGGGGCTGCGCGTCGTCCCGGACGATCAACCGGCCATCGGCCCGCTGGGCGGCATGGTCACGGCTCTGCGCATCACGGCATCGGAATGGAACTTGCTGGTCGGCTGCGACCTGCCGCATCTCAGCGGCGAATGGCTGGACTGGCTCGTCCAGCGCGCGCTCGTCTCGAAGGCTGAGGCGCTTGTGCCGGAGGCCGAACGAGGGCTTGAGCCGCTCTGCGCGATCTACCGTCGGAGCTGTGGGCCAGCCCTAGCCGCGGCGATCGCTCGAGGCGAGCGCAAGGTCACTGACGCCGTGGCCCGCCTGAATCTCGAAAAGATCACCGCAGCGCAATGGAAGGCATTCGACGCGAGCGGCGCCCTGTTCAAGAACATGAACACGCCGGCCGATTACGAAGAGGCACGGGCCAAACTTGAAGGCAAAGCCGCTGGCTGAGCAAGCGCCGGCAACGTGTCGCGGCTCAGAGCGTATAAACTACTCTGTCGCCGGCTGCCGTAGGGCCGTAAACCGACGGCACCGGAAGCCCCAGCACACGAAGATAGACGATGAGCTGTCCGCGGTGGTGGGTCGAGTGGTTGATCCGCCGGGTCAGCACCCATGCCCGGGAGCGCACGACATCGAAAAAATTTGTGCTCTCGCGCCACCACGAGTCGGGCTTCGTGCGCATGATCTCCAGCCGGCGCGTCGCGTCGCTGCGGTACTTCTCGATGGAGCCCCGCCTGGTCTTTTCACCAGGGTTGGGATCGCCGGTGTCGATCCCCAGCATGTTCGGCATCCAGTGGCCCTCGGACTGGATCTGGTGATCGATCTGCTCGAGCACCGTACGGGACTTCGGACTGGGCCGGAAATCCACGGCCGAATCGGGAAAGGCAGACCAAATGGTCACAATCTTCAGGGTCTCGGTCTGGTAGGTATCGAGCAAGAACCCATAGGTGCTACCGGGTTTCTCCGACATGCCTGCCTCCCGCTTCAGCTCGAAGTTTGCGCCGGCTGACATACACCAGCCC
>JBASRK010000129.1:0-2556 GCA_049273775.1 Candidatus Acidiferrales bacterium | reverse complement strand
GCTCGCGGACATTCGCCGCGGGCGCCATGTACCAGACGTAATACGTTCCCACGCCGATCAGCACCACCAACCACCAGAGCGCAAGCTCCGAGCGCATCCACACCTTCCAGTTCTGGAAGCGCAGCCGCCGGGGCACAATGCTCGTGGCGGCCACCAGCACGATGTACAGCCCGAGCAGCTCGGCCGCCGCGCCCAGCGCCGCATGGATGGTAGCGACGGCGTAGAAGCGGTCGCGCAGGGCCCCTGGAAGTTGCGGCCGCAACATCCGGAACGACGGCCACATCACCAGCGCAATCATCACCAAGTTGAGCGCCAACACCGTAGTCTGGCAGACGCCGTGCGCTGCAAAGCGTTTTCGCCGCGCCAGAAAAGCTCCGGCGAGCAAAGCCAGGCCCATGCCGAGCTGCACCAGCAGGTTCAGGTCGGCGTCAAACGTGGCTCCGGTGCCGAGAAATCCCTTCATCGCTCGTCCTCCACCCGGTCTCAGGCGGCCGCAGCAAAGCGCCCGCGGCGGCTGGCGCCGCCTGCGTCCAAGGATGGCCCCGAAGATACACTACGAGTCTTGGAAGTGAATAGATGAAACGCCGGCCGGAGATCGCCGCAGAGCCAGTCGAGGCGAGGCCACGGGCGTCCCGATGTCCAAAGCTCGTGGGTGCGAGACGCCCGGTTGGCTCGGAAATGCGTGGAGTGGGGTTACGGCTTCTCGACGATGTCCCTCTTCATCGGCCCGAGCACGCCCAGCAGCTCGTTCTTCTCTTTCTCGCCGACCTTGAACTTGTCGAGTGCCCCGACCAGATCTTCCACCAGCGCGTTGAAGTCGGCCGTAGAGACCCCCATGCCCTTATGCGCTTCCTTCATCGTTCGTCCGGTGTACTTGCACGGCCCGCCGGACGCCTCGCAGATCTGGTTCACCAGGTTCATCTTGAGCTTGGCGATATCGGTGTGGGCAAAAAACGCGTTGATGCGCGTATCGGCCGCCACCCGCGCTACGAACTCGTCCACCACCGCGGTGATAGCCTCCTTCTTGCCCAGCCGATCGTAGAGCGACTTCTCCTTTGCCGCCTTGCCCTTCTTGTCCATCTGCGGGCCGGCCGCCCACAACGTCTGCGCCGCTCCGCTCACCATCGCGGCGGCCAGCGCCGCGCCCAGCAGCAGTCTCGTCCATTTCCGCATCGCTGTCTCCTCCACTCGCATCGCAGCGAGCGATGCGAACGTTTCAAAGTTTGATGTCCCTTCGCCGGATCCACCGGCGCGAGCCCGGCTACCGGTGGTTCGGGTTCCCACGCGCGAATTGCCGTACTCTACTACGGAAGCCGTGCCCGGATGGATGAGGTTTTCCACAGGCCCGTCCCCTGCCCGGTCGGGCCCAAGTCCGCCACAGGGTAACTGTTTCGTAGGGCTGCATCGCGGCGCGCGGCGAGCCCACGCCTGCTCCGATATTCTAAGGATGTCCCCGGAGGCAGCCCTGGCGGAGAGCATGGCATGGAACGACTTTGGCATGCGGACACGGCGCAGCACGCGCCTCCTGCAGGCCGTGCCACTGCGGGTGGCCGGAGTGGATGCGGGCGGCCGCCAGGTCGAGGAGCAGACCGCGACGCTTTCCATCAACTGCCATGGCTGCCGCTACTTTTCCAGGCACCGCCGGGAAAAGGAGACGTGGCTCACCCTGGAGATACCCGGCCGGGAGGCCAGCCAGAACGCGTGTCGCCTTCGCGCCCGGGTGGCGTGGGTCCAGAAGTCGAGCCGCTTGCGAGGGCTTTTCCAGGTGGGGGTGGAGTTCGAGACCCCCAGAAACGTCTGGAGCATCCCGAGTCCGCCGGATGACTGGCAGCGGTTCGCGCCCCGGGCCGGCTCAAGTCCGGCTGCATCCGAGCCGGAGATCAAGCGCCTGCTCGCGCTGGCCGAGACCGGCACATATTACCAGCTCCTCGGCGTTACCGGCGCCGCCACACGCGCGCAGATCAAACGCAACTTCTATGAGCTGGCGCGGAAGTTTCATCCCGACCGCCACATGGCACGTCGCGAAGGGATCCAGCCGCTGCAATCGCTGATGGACGCCTTCACGCTGGCCTACCGGACGCTCAGCGACGCCACCCTGCGGGAGAAATATGACCGCCGGCTGGCCGCGTCCGGCGCTTACACGCTCGGCCCCAGCAAGACCGAGGTGCAGAAAAGCGCCGAGGAGTGCCTCGAGCGGGCCAGAGAGTACCTGCGGGCCTGCAACTACGTGGCTTCCATCCTCTGGCTGCGCAAGGCCGTAGAAAGCGAGCCAGGCTCATCGAAATACCATGCCCTGCTGGCGCGGAGCCTGGCGGCTGTACCGCAGTACCGCCGCGATGCTGTGCTCCACTTTGAGCGGGCGCTTGAGCTCGACCCGCTAAACGCCGAGGCGCACTTCCAGTTCGCCGTGCTCTACGAGGAGCTGAACCTGCCCTGGCGGGCGCGCCCGCATTACGAACGCGTCGTCGAACTCGATCCCAACCACCGCGGCGCCCGAGAACGTCTGCGCCAGCTCAAATCCGCCGAAAAGAAAAAGGACCATCCCGAAGTTTCACT
>JBASRK010000011.1:0-6541 GCA_049273775.1 Candidatus Acidiferrales bacterium | reverse complement strand
GCTGCCCGCGGGCTTCGGCGCGCCGCAGCACATCCGCGACTTCGACCAGAAAGTGCTCGACCGCCGCCGCATCGTCACCTCCCACCACTGCTACGGCTGCACCGCCGGCGCGGGCTCGACCTGCGCCGGCAGCATCGCCTAACTACAAGCCACCTCATGAATACGAACGAGATCCCGCCAGTGAGTCGCCCATTCTTGTAGTAGCTTCACGTCATCGCACTCCATCACCTGGCAGCGGTCGAAGTTCGCTTCGACCCAGCTCTCCACATCGGTAAGTTTATAGCGGCCAAGCTGTGGGAACTTTTCTGCCAGCGTTTGCGTATGGTTGTTGAGGAGGAGAACCAATGCGAACACTTCCGCGAACACTTCTGATCTGCCTTCTCGCGCCAGCCGCCGTTGCCTGGTCCCAGGATAATCCGCTCAGCGCATTCAATAAGGGCGTCTACGGACCGGTGAAGAATATCCTGCTCCGCTCAGCCGAAAAAATGCCCGAGGAGAATTACAACTTTAAGCCCACGGACGCGGTCCGCAGCTTCGGCCAGGTCGTTGGACACGTGGCCGACGCACAGTACCTGTTTTGTTCCATCGTACTCGGCGAGAAAAACCCCGCCCCGAAAATCGAGCAGACCAAAACCTCCAAAGCCGATCTAATCGCCGCACTCAAAGACGCCTTCGCCTACTGCGACAAGGCCTACGACGGCATGACCGACGCGTCCGCTACTCAAATGGTGAAGCTCTTCGGAAGCGACACACCGAAACTAGGCGTGCTGACTGTCAACAACATGCACAATCTGGAACACTACGGCAACCTTGTCACCTACATGCGGCTGAAGAACATCGTTCCTCCAACCAGCGAGCCGGGGTTCCAGCCACAGCCGAAGAAATAATGTCCCGTAAGACCATCAGGCGCCATTCTCCCCTGGTCTCGGAAGCGACGATACACTGCTTTGGCATCTCGATTCTTGAAACGTTCGATCACCATGAAAAGCATGCTGACGCTCCTCCCTCCCTGAAGAATGCCCTGGGCCAGCAACTCAACCAGGCCATTTCAGCGCTTCGCGGTCTTCACGCGTGTGCCTGCTAACGACCTGCCGGGCCAGCGCTTGGCAGGATGGCGAAAACGCGGCAGGGCCCGCCCGAGCCGCCTTCGAGCTTGATCGGCGCCACCACCAGGAACGCTCCGGCCTCGGGCAGCGCGCTCATGTCGGCCAGGTTTTCCAAGTGATACAGGCCGGCGCCGTGCGAGAGCTTGTGCACCTGAAACTGCTTCGACGGGCCGTAGTCCACACTGAGCGTATCAATGCCGAGCCCGCTCACCTTGCGATAAAGCAGCCGCACCACCGCATCGGTGGAATAGCCTGGGAAGTGCATCACTCCCTTGGCGTCTTCATTGCGGTACCGCGCCGCGTCGGGCCATCGCGAGGCCCAGCCCGTGCGCAGCAGCACAATCGCGCCCGGAGGGATGTGGCCGTGCTCTTTTTCCCACCGGGCAATGCGCTCGAGCGTCAGCTGGTAGTCGGGATCCTTCTCCGCCTCCTCGCGCACGTCGATCACCACCGCCGGGCCGAACAGGCGTTCGGGCGGGATCCGGTCCACCGGCGTCTTGCCCGGCGGAAAATGCATGGGCGCATCCATGTGCGTGCCGTAATGTTCCAGCATCCAGAAGCTGCGAGTGAAGTAGCCGTCTTTTTTGACCGTCGCATTATTCTGCGCCTCAAACGTGCGCGTATCGCCGGGCCAGGCTACGAGCTTGTCGTTGATGGCGTAGGCGAGGTCCACCACTCGCGTGCGTCCCGACGGGATCCCCGCGAGCGGGTTCGCCGTCTCCACCGCATGTTTTTGCTGCGCCATGGCCCACCCCGTCAGCAAGAGCACCATCGAGCAAACTGCTGTTCGTGCGTCCATTGTCGGCGTTCTCCGCTGTTTCTGTGTCCTCCAACCGCGTCGCTAGGGCGTCGGCCGGTTGCCGGGCCCGCGCAGGACGCGCCCGGGAAGCGCGCTGGTCATCGTGCCATTGTCGAGAACGACTTCCCCGTTGACGACGACGTATCGCATCCCCTCGGAAAACTGGTGAGGGTTCTCATAGGTGGCGAGGTCGCGCACGCGGGCGAAGTCGAACACCGTCACGTCCGCCCACATCCCCGCCGCGAGGAGCCCGCGGTGATCCAGGCGCATGGTCTGCGCCGGCAGCCAAGTCATCTTGCGGATCATCTGCTCAAGCGGAAGGAGTTGTTTCTCGCGGATGTAACGCGCCAAGATGCGGGGAAAGTTGCCGTAGGCGCGCGGGTGCGGCCGGTATTTTCCCAGGATGCCGTCCGGGCGCACCGCTTCCGCATCGCAGCCGAAGCTCATCCAAGGCTGCGGGATGGCGCTTTCCACGTCGGCCTCGCTCATCAGGAAGTAGATCGCACCGGTTTGCAGCCGGTCTTCGATCAGGATGTCGAACAAGGCGTCAAGAGGTTCCTGTTTACGAATTTGCGCCGCCTCGGAGAGCCGCTTCCCTTGAAGCGGCCGGAGCTTTTCATTGGCCACAAAGCTGATCAGTATATTTTCGGCGCCGCCCGCGGCGAAATAAAAGTTTTGCCAGGACTGCGCCGCCATGCCGATTTCCTTCCGCATGCGCCGGCGCTCGGCGGGATCGCGCAGGCGCTCGAGGGCCTTCTCCATGCCGCCTTCAAGCGCCCAAGGCGGCAGTGACGCTCCGAGCGAGGTGGCGCCCGCGAGATAGGCGTACATGTCCGCGGTGACTTCGAGCTCTGCGGCGCGCGCCTGCTCGATCCGGCGGATCACCTCCGGCATGCGGCCCCACATCGGCTTGCCCGCAACCTTCAGATGATAGATGTGTACCGGGATGCGGGCCTCGCGACCGATGCGGAAGGCCTCGTCAAGTGCCTCGAAGATTTGCGCGCCTTCATTCCGGAGATGGCTCGAGTACACACCGCCATAGCTCGCCGCCACCCGCGCCAGTTCGACCAACTCTTCGGTTTTCGCAAACGTCCCCGGGGCATAGACCAGCGCCGTGGAAACGCCCATCGCTCCCTGCTCCATCGCCTGGGCCACCAGGCGCTTCATCTCGGCAAGCTCGGCCGCCGTGGGGGCGCGGTTCTCGCTCCCCAGCACCGCACGGCGGACTTGCTCGGCGCCCACATTGGTCCCCAGGTTGATCGCCGTGCCCTGACTTTCCAGGCGGGCGAAGTACTCGGCGAGGGTCCGCCAGTTGGCCTTCACACCAAATGGGTCCAAGCTTTCCTGGAACTCGCGGAGCGTCTTTTCGTTTTGCGGCGCCACCGAGCCGCCCTCCCCCGTAATCTCGGTGGTAATGCCCTGGCGGATCTTGCTTTCGGCGCGGCCGTCCACCAGCAAGGTGATCTCGGATTGCCCGAGCATATCGATGAAACCCGGCGCAACGATCAGCCCGCGGGCGTCGATCGTGCGCCGGGCGGGTCTGCCGGCCAGCTTGCCGACGGCAACGATGCGGCCTTTGAGGATGCCGACGTCCGCCACGTAAGAGGGATTGCCGGTGCCGTCCACCACCTGCCCGCCCGTAATCAGAAGATCGAATGGCGGCTCGGCTTCGTCCGCTGGGGACCCGCTCATTCCCGATGCTGCGCCGAAAGCCAGCGCGGCAAGGGCGAGGAAGACGGTGACGAATAAGAACTTCACGGGCGCGTAGTGTACTACAGGAATTCGGCGGCAGGCCTCAGCGCGCCGTGGGCAGGCGAGTAGAAGCCGAGGTTCTCGAAACGGGTCTGCGGCGGGTTAATAGTCGTCCCGGCCCGTGACTTCCTTTTCCATCCGGTCGGCCACCAGCATGACGCTTCGGATGGTCATGCGAAGCGCCTCGGCATCGCTACTGCCCGCTATCTGCGCCGCAAACATGACCAGTTGCTTGCCGCTGTTCGAGCCTTTCGTGATCGGGATCGCGCGCCACGCGCCGAGTTTCACCTGATGGTTCAGCCGCAGCAGGTTGTTGGCCAGGTCGGCCGTCAGAGGCCCGTCCGAGAGAAACGCCGGCGAGAGCACTTCCCGGATCTCCAGGGAGCCGAACCGTTCGGTATTGGAATTGACATAGACGAGCTGCGTTCTGCCTCCCTCCGTCGGCAGAGGGGCCAGTTTAAAGTCACCGTCGGCGGTGAGTTCATACTTGTAGCCGATCTGGTCCAGTGCCGCCTTCACCCGCGGGTCGGGGCTCTGCGGCGTGGCACCTTGCGGCGACACTCCCGCAGTCAGACAAAGCAGAAAGACAAGCGCTCCAACGGTTCGCTTCATCCGTGCATCCGTTTCCGCAGGAGGAATACCTCCCGCTGTGCTGATTCCGGGCTATTGCCATCGCCTCTCGAAGACAAGAGCGGTCCTTCCCGCCGGCCGAAGTCTGGTGGCGTTCCGACTCATTTGCGCTACTTCCCGTGAGTCGCGTGCCCGGTCTGTGATGATCTCAAGCATAGTCTGATTCATTGGAACTGCACTAGGGCAACGGCAGGCCGGGCGAGGCCACAATCCCGGCCATGCGCATGATCTCCTCATACTCCTCATCGCTGAGAGGCGAGATGATGAGGCGGACGTTCTTGAGGAACTTCACCTTGCGCAGGGCGCGGTTGGCACGCAGCTCGGTGAGCGGCACGTGCCGCGGCAGACGCTCCACGGCGCGCAGGTCCGCCACCAGACTCTTCCCATCCGGGTCGAGAGGATTGGGATATGGGTCGCGGGTGACTTCGGCGAGCGCGTAGAGGGAGCGCTCCGGCGCGCCGTGATAGCAGAGCACGCGATCGCCGCGGCGCACCTGCTTGAGCTGCCGCAGTGTGTCGGCCCTCTTGCCGGCGCCGCGCCACATCTCCTTGCCTTTGACGAAAAGCGTATCCCAGTGGTAGTAGTGCGGGTCCACACAGAAGAGCCAGTGACGGCGCTTGGGTGCCGGACGAGTCATGGGCAGCGGTGTCGCGCTGCACTATACACGGGAGAAACCTGCAAGGGGGAAAATTCGTGGGCGGATTGTGCTTGGCCGCCGCCGGGCGGGAAGAACCCGGCGCGCTGGTGCACAGTCTTCGCGAACGTCCGATCGAGGAAGACTCAAAGTAGTGGAAGTCTGTAACCTGCTGATAAAAAGCAGCTTTATGGATTAGCAGTCCACAAAGATGTCCTCGCCGCGGACTTCGAGCGGATAGGTCTTCACTCCGACCGAGGGGTTCGCGGCGACTTTGCCGGTGGCCACGTCATACTGCCAGCCGTGCCACGGGCAGGTGACGATATTGGATTCGAGCTCGCCCTGGCCCAGCGGGCCGCCGCGGTGCAGGCAAGTATTGTCAATCGCGTAGAACTTGCCGTCCACGTTGGCGACGGCAATCGTCGCGCCGTTCACCTGGAACTCGCGGATGGCCCCGGCGGGGATTTCGTCCGTCTTCGCGGCACGCTGAAAAGCCATTGTGCGACTCCTGTGTAGAGCGCCGGGTTCGCCCTGAATGGTTTCGCCGTGAACGCGTTCATCCCGCCGATCGCAGCCAACGATGGCGGCGTAAGGCCGCCTCTACAAAATCGCAACCGGAGAACGAACCCATTGCGTCAGCGCGGCGCGGGCGTTTGCGCCACCATCACGCCCTGCTTGAATTCTTCGACCATCCCCGGGCGCAGGCGGACCTCGGTGGGGCGCTTGGCCAGCGACATCTGATCAATCTTGTCCTGCAGCTTCAGCAGCGCGTAGAACAAGCCCTCGGGCCGCGGCGGGCAGCCGATCACGTACACGTCCACCGGAACCACCTTGTCCACGCCCTGCAGCACCGAATAAACGTTGAACGGCCCGCCCACACTCGAGCACGCCCCCATCGAAATGCACCACTTCGGGTCCGGCATCTGGTCCCAGACGCGCTTCAGCACCGGCGCCATTTTGAGGGTCACCGTGCCAGCCACAATCATCAGGTCCGCCTGGCGCGGCGAGGGGCGAAACACTTCGGCGCCGAACCGCGCAATGTCGAAGCGCGAGGTGGTGGAGGCGATCATCTCGATGGCGCAGCAGGCCAGGCCAAACGTCAGCGGCCAAATGGCGCTCTTGCGCGCCCAGTTGAAGACGTAGTCCACCGACGAGATCATAAAGTTCTTCTCGAATCGGTTGTCGAGGACTCCCATACGCTGCTCACCACCTGTGGAACAATCGAGTATAGCCCCCGGCCCGCGGCGAGTCAAAGCCGAGCGCCGACTCGTAGTGGGCTAACGCCGTGTTGCTGATGGATTCGATTGTTCGTGACTGGTACAACTTCTGCCGCGTCCATCAGACGTTGCGGGTCACGCCTGGGATGCAGGCCGGATTAACGGATCACGTCTGGACGATTCACGAGCTACTGGCCGCATGAAGGCCGTCAGCGTCGGTATCGACGTAGCAGGATCATGAATGATTTGCTTGGCGTGCTGATGCTCCTGTTTCCTTTGTGGCCGGTGGTCGCCATTGGTTCGGCAACCATCTTTTATATTCGCCACCGTAATCGTATCGAATCCGAGCGTCGTGTCCCGGCGATTGTGTATGTCTTCGCAATGATTGTTTGCGGCGGCGGCG
>JBASRK010000269.1:0-5067 GCA_049273775.1 Candidatus Acidiferrales bacterium | reverse complement strand
CCTGCCGGTGCCGCCCACGTCGGCGGTGGCCTCGGCGCGCCTGCCGAATGGGGGCAACACGTCTGCGGGCGGATTCACAGGAGGGGATGGCATGCCCGGTGAATCTGGCGGGATACTTGTGATTGGCGTGGATCCTGAAGGCGTCGGGCATTTGCTCTCGCTGCCACCAGGGAACCGCTACGGCGCGTTTTCTATCTCGCCAGCGGGCGGACAGCCCGGCTCACCCGGCGGGGTTCCCGGCGGAGCGGTCGGAGGCGGCACCGGGGGAGCGGGCACCGGCGGAGACGGCAGCACGGGAATCGGCTCGGGAGGTGGCGGAGGCGGTGGCGGCGGCTCGGGAACTGGTGGCATCCTGAGTATAGCGGGAGGCAGCGGTTCCGGAGGGGGCGGCACGGGGGGAAGCGCTGGTAGGCTTCCAACTTCCGGCCCAGCGAGCATGGTCTTTCCGGTTGTCTCCACACCTCACATACGCAAGAACTCTCTGATTGTGTCGACCGGTCCGGTGGGCGGGGGTGGCCTAGGAGTCTATGACGCACTTCACGGCGGCAAGATCTACACCATCTTCTTGCGAATGCCCAGGAAAAACTGGACCTTGCAATATTGCCTGCTGGCAAGCGCCCCCACTGCGCCGCCACCCGCAGCGGGCACCGCCATCGCGCAGCTTGGCGAGGGGGTAGTGCCGCCGGACGCCGTGGAACGATTCGACTTCAAGCGGCTGCCCGTTTCTGAGGATAAGGCCGACAAAATGATCGTCTTACATGGCGTGATTCGAGCGGATGGCTCCGTGGACGACTTGCAGGTCTTCCAGGGAGTGCAGAGCGAGATGGATCAGGCGGCCCTGGCAGCATTCGGCCAGTGGAAGTTCAAGCCTGCCCTTCGAGCCAGCGAACCGGTGGCCGTGGAAGTCCTTGTGGGGATACCGGCCCGGGTGCCCAAAAGTTAGCAAATATTTTCACGATTCTGCGGCTGCAGGTCGAATCGTAGTGGTTTGTCCTGGAGAAGGTCTGTTCCATCAATTGTGAAAGGGTTTTCCCAATCTTCCTGCACCTCAGCCGAGGGGAGGATAGCTGCGGCCAAGCAATTCGAAACCAGACCTGGTTCGGATAAGCCATTTGCTATCTTTGGGTTAAGAGCGGGTAAGAGACAATAGTCTCATTTCGCTGACGCCGAGGGATCTCACCGTAAGGCTTTCTTCTTCAACATCTTGCGGAAACACACGCTAAACTGCGTTCAGGCGCATTCCCAACCGGACCCAGGAAACCAAAATGCTAACAATCTAGGCGTCCCCGGTCGAGCGTATCGCACTTTGAGGTGCGAGGGGAATGGTGATGCCTGTGCGCGCATCGGTGATCCCGGTTGTCTCATCGCGTGAGGCAGGTGTCTCTAACCGCTTCGGGAGAATCAGCACCCCGCTGTCTACCGGGCCGACTGACCCTGCCGCAGGAACCGTTCGGCATCTTGCGGGACTCTCCGCGCTCGGCTACGTTCGCGAGTGGTGCGTCCTAGCTTCCAACAACGTAAACCATCCCGAGAGGTGGCAGTCCCCGTGGAACACCGCGCCGTGACTCGTTGTCGGCTGAGGTGTCGCGTGGCCTTTTCGTGGCGAGACGCCGGCAAGCGGCGGCGTCACAGCGAAGGAGTCACGCGAGACATCTGCAGCCGCGGGCTGTTCCTTTTTGCGAGCAAGTGTCCGCCTGCGGGAACGGCGCTGCGGTATGATATTCTCCTGCCGCCACTGGAGCGGGCGGCGTCGCGAATCCGCGTACATGGCGAAGGGCGGGTGGTGCGCGTCGAGCCCGCCGCCGCGCCGGCCGGCATGGTCAGTTTTGCGGCTGCAAGCGAGAGTTTTTTCCTGCTCGAGTTGGAGAAAGCTTCCAGCAACGGGCTTCGCACAACACGAAGATACCGTGCAGTTACGCTCAAAGGGTGACCACGATGGAAAACGAAACAGTTCATGTCTTGTTCTGCAGCCCGGATGCGGGTTTCTCCCAGGCGATCGTTCGCGCTCTCGGCCCAGGATTTGAAATCCAGCGAACCGACAACTTTGCGCCCGGCAATGGCCCGGCGCACGAAGGCTCGTCGGACGTCGTGCTTCTGGACCTGCGCACGACCTCGAACGGAAACGGCATCGAAGCCGGTCTTGTCTGGCTCGAGGGGATCACCCAGGCGGATCTCTCACCGCCGGTGATTGTGATGCTGGCCATGGATGATCACGTCCTGAGCAAGAAGGCGATGGAAAACGGCGCCTACGACGTCCTCGACAGCCCGCCCGATGTGGTGGAGCTTCGCCTGACCCTGCGCCGCGCCTGTCGATTCCGCCAGGCGGAAAGGGAATTGCGCCAGTTGCGCTCCCAGGAACTGAGCTCCGGCCGTCTGCACGAGCTGATCGGCCCCTCGGAGGGCATGCAGCAGGTGTTTGCGCTGGCGCAAAAGATTGCGCCGTGCGACGTCACCGTGCTCATCACCGGGGAAACCGGCACGGGCAAGGAACTGCTCGCCCGTGCGATTCACCGCATGAGCTCCCGCGCCGCGCATCCCTTTGTGGCCTTCTCCTGCGCCAATCTCCCGGATACTCTGGTCGAGGACGAGCTGTTCGGCCACGAGAAGGGCGCGTTTACCGGTGCGCTGATGATGCGCCGCGGGCGGCTGGAGATGGCCGACCGGGGTACGCTCTTCCTTGATGAGGTGGGCGACCTGGGCCTCGGCCTGCAGCCCAAGCTGCTGCGCATGCTGCAGGAGCGCACTTTTGAACGCCTCGGCAGCAATACGCCAGTGGCGGTGAACCTGCGGGTGGTGTGCGCGACCAACCAGAACGTGGCGGAGATGGTGCAGCGGGGAAAATTTCGCGAAGACCTCTATTACCGCTTGAACGTCGTGCAAATTCATCTGCCGGCGCTGCGCGAGCGCCGCGACGACATTCCCTGCCTCGCCCACCATTTCCTGCAACGCTTTGCGCAGCAGTTCGGGAAGAAGTCCAAGCGCTTCTCGCGCCTCGCCCTGCAGTCTCTGGAGGAGTACGACTGGCCGGGCAATGTCCGCGAGCTGGAAAATGTCGTTCAACGGGCAGTCGTGCTAGCCGAGGGGCCGAACATCGAGGTCTGGCACTTGCCCGCGATGTTCACCAAGGGCGTCGAGCAGACCCAGATGGCGCATTCCTACGAGGAGGAAGTGCGGGACTTCAAGCGGCGGCTGATCCTGCGGACGCTGCGCGAATGCGGCTGGCGCAAGTCGGAGACGGCCCGCACGCTGGGCATGGCCCGAAATTACCTGCACCGCCTGATCAATCAGTTGCAGATCCGGAATGAAACGGACGCTGCTGTGCCGGAGCCCCCGCCGCGTCCGACCCCCTTTGATCGGGTGATGTGAACGACCGTGAATTCGGGCCAGATCATGTTCGGTCAGGTGAACGGTTCAGAGGCCTTCCCAGGGAACCACGGCCAGGCTTCCTTCAGAGACCGCATCTGTGTTCCGTTTTTTCGCGACACTCAGAATCCTGATGGCGGCTGGGGGTATCGGCCTGCCCACCGCAGCGCCATCGAGCCAACTTGCTGGGTGCTTCTGGCGCTGGCCGGTTCGGAGGAGCACAGCGAGCTCGCTGCAGCCAGCAGGCGCGGTCGGGAGTGGCTGCTCGGCACGCAATTGCCCGATGGCTCCTGGCCCGCCTTCCCCGGCCAGAACACGGGTTGCTGGGTGACGCCGCTTGCCTGCCTGGCCTTGCACGAATCGGGTGATGGATCCGACGCAACGACCAGGGGCGTCGAATGGCTCTGCGACGCCTGGCCAGGTGAAGGGAGCCTCTGGCGGCGCCTGCGTGCTCGATTGTCCCGATCGTCCTCCGTGGTCCGGCAGAACAATTCCCTGAGGGGTTGGAGCTGGACCCCGGGCACAAGCAGTTGGGTGGAACCCACCGCCTATGTGCTCCTGATGCTGAGAAATCTTTTCTCCGACGCCCTTCCGCGGCGCGCGGCCAAGCGCCAGCAGCTTGCCGAAGCGATGCTGTACGACCGCATGTGCCCGGACGGCGGCTGGAATTCCGGAAACCCCTTCGTTTATGGCGTCGCAGGAGAGCCGCTGGTGGCTCCGACGGCGTGGGCGCTGTTGGCGCTCGAAAATCACCGCGAGCGCCCCGAGAATCAGAAGAGCCTGAACTGGCTGGCGCTCGCCTACGAACAGATTCAGGGTACCGGGTCGCTGGCCCTGGCGCACCTTTGCCTGCGGACTTACGGCCGTGCGGCCGCGCCGCTCGAGCCCGCGCTCGAACCTCTCTATGCGGCGAACCGGTTCTTGCAAAGCGTTCCGGTGACGGCGTTCGCGGCAATAGCGCTTGAGCCTGTGTGCGAGTGGTTGCGGCGGCCGGCCGCAGGAGCGCGTCTATGGGGATGATGGACGCATCCTCCGGGCAGCCGCTCGCTCCATCATTTTCGCGACCTGCATCGCGAGTGGCCATTCGCCGTGCCGAAAGCTATCGCACCGATCTTTCGGCGCTGCTGACGGAGACCCTTCTCGAATTCGATCCGCCCGTGCGCGGGAAGACGGTGCTGCTCAAGCCGAACTTCGTGGGGCCGGACCCCCTGGGCGTGATCAACACGCATCCGGCCGTGGTCGCAGCGGCGCGAGAGAGCTTTCTGAGACTGGGTGCGGAGCGGGTGCTGGTGGGCGACGGTCCGGCGCTCGAGCGCGACACCGAAGCTGTTGCGGAGACCATGCGGTTGCGGGAGTACGTCGGACCGCTCGAGCTGTCGTTTGTGGACCTGAATGTGGACGACGTGCGCCGGGTTCTGCTGCGGACGCGCGCTTCCTCGCTCCGCGAGCTCTACTTGCCGGAGACCGTGCTGGACGCAGACCTGGTGGTCTCCATGCCCAAGTTGAAGACGCATCACTGGGCTGGCGTCACCCTTTCGCTGAAAAACATGTTCGGCATCGTGCCGGGCAGTTGCTATGGGTGGCCGAAAAACGTTCTTCACTGGGCCGGGATCACTCGCGCGCTGCTGGACATCAACAGCACTGTGCGCCCAGGTTTCGCGATCGTGGACGGGATCGTGGGGATGGAAGGCAACGGCCCCACGC
>JBASRK010000267.1:0-11254 GCA_049273775.1 Candidatus Acidiferrales bacterium | reverse complement strand
GCCTGCCTCCTGGCGCGTCGCCGTGGCGCTCCATCCGGAGAAAATGGCCGCGGGCCGGCGGACGGGGCCATACGTTGCCGCCAACTATGACGCCCTTGTGGACGCGCCCGTCGAAATGGGCGTGTTCGAGGAATTTCCCCTAGGGACAGGTGGACCGCCGGTTCGTGTCGTGGTCCACGGCGACGCCTGGAAGCGCGGGCAGGTCGAGGAGACCTTGCGCCGGATCGTCAGTTACGAAATCCAACTGATGCGCGGTGCTCCGTTTGATGAGTACGTGTTCCTCTATCACATCGGTTCGACGGCTGGAGGAGGCAGCGGCGGGATGGAGCACGCTCATTCCACGGCAATCTTCATCGATTCCATGGGCTATTTCGAAAACGTGTCGGCGCACGAGTTCTTCCACCTGTGGAACGTCAAGCGCATCCGTCCGCAGTCGCTCGAGCCGGTGGACTACACCGGCGAGCAGTGGACGCGCTCGCTGTGGTTTGCCGAGGGTGTCACCAGCAGCTACGCCTCCTACACTCTTGTCCGCACGGGCCTGTGGACCCGCAAGCAGTTCTACGACGACCTCGCCGGGCAAGTAACCGACCTCGAGTTGCGGCCGGCGCGCCGCTGGCAGAGTGTCGAGCAGGCCAGCCTCGACGCCTGGTTCGAGAAATACCCGCTCTACCGCCGGCCGGACTTCAGCATCTCCTATTACAACAAGGGCCAGATCCTCGGGGTGCTGCTTGATCTCCTGATCCGCGACGCGACGGACGACCGTTCGAGCCTCGACGATGTCCTGCGTGACCTCAACGATCGCTTCGCCAGCCAGGGGCGCTTCTACCGGGATTCTGCCGACATTCGCGCCTCCGCTGAGCGGATTGCAGGGCGCAGCTTTGAGGAGTTCTTTACCCGCTACGTTGCCGGCACCGACGACCTTCCTTGTGCTGAGATCCTGGCTCGCGCCGGGCTGGTGCTGAAGGACGCCGAGAGTACGCGAGCGGAGTTTGGTTTCCTGGCGGTGCGCGGCGGCGCAGGGGCGGCGATCGTCGCCACCGAGATCGAGCCGGGAAGCGCGGCCGAGCAAGCGGGCGTGCGCGAGGGCGACGTCCTGCTCACCCTGAACGGCGCTGCGTTTCCTCGCAACCCGATACGCTGGCTGCACGAACACCGCCCCGGTGAGATCGTTCGCCTTGGCCTCCGGCACGAGAACAACCTGAAGGAAGTGAATTTCGCGCTCTCCGAGCGCCGGGAGCGCGTCTACTCCCTGGAGGAGGCCGGCAATCCCACTGAAAAGCAGCGCCGCATTCTCGACGGCCTGCTTCACGGCACGACTGACGGGCCGCGGCCCTAACATGATCCGCACGGCCATTGTCGCCGTCTTCCTCACGCTTTACACGCTGTTGCTGGGCCCGCCGCTCATACTGCACGCCTTGCTGACCGGTTCGGTGGATGTGCTCTACCGCGCCGGCCTGGGCGGCGTGCTGTTCGTCGTGCGGCTGGTGGGTGTGCGTGTGCGGGTCGAGGGAGTCGAAAATATCCCGCCGGGGGTGTGCATCTTCGTCGCCAACCACACCAGCAATGCCGATCCGCCGGCCGTCGTGGGCGCAATCCCGCGGCGCATTTCCATCCTGGTTAAGGAGTCGCTCTTCCGCATTCCGATTGTCTCGCGGGCGTTCCGGCTGGCGCATTTTGTCCCCGTGGATCGCAGCGATCGCGAAGCCGCCCACGCCAGCGTCGAGCGCGCCGTCGAGTTCTTGAAAGAAGGCAGATCGTTCCTGATCTACCCGGAGGGCACGCGCAGCCCGGATGGGCGCCTGCTACCCTTCAAGAAAGGCGCTTTTATAATGGCGATCAAAGCGGGCGTGCCAGTTGTGCCCGTTGCGGTGGCAGGAGCGCACCGCGTCATGCGGAAGAAGGAGCTGGCCATCCATCGCGGTGAGATTGTGGTGCGGTTCCAGCCGCCAATTGACGCTTCGACTTACGAGGTCGAACAAAGGGACAAGCTGGCCGCCCGCGTGCACGCCGCGCTCGCCGCCGGCTTGCCCTCCGACCAGCAGCCGAGAGAATAGGAAGCCGCAGACACACGGAGGCAGAGACAGAAGGGAAGCAGAGGAAGGAAAGAAGAAAAGAGAAAGACCGAACGGAGGAATGGGAAGAGGAACTCCGGCGATGACTCTGTCCCCCCGTGGCTACTTGTGCTTCTCTTTTGTTAGGCGTTCGATCTCGGCTTCGAGCCTTCGCACCGTTTTTTGAAGCTCGGGCAGGCGGTTGAGCGCCGCCACGTTTTTCATCCACTGTTTATGTTCGACTGTTGGGGAGCCGGACCAAAAGGCCCCGGCGGGAACATCGTTTGGCACGCCACTCTGGGGGGTGATAACGGCGCCGTCGCCAATTTTCAGGTGCCCGGAGACTCCCACCTGGCCCGTGAGGATGCACCGGTTGCCCACCGTCGTCGAGCCCGCCAGCCCCACCTGGCCGCAAAGCAGCACGTCCTCGCCGACTTCTGAGGCGTGGCCGACCAGCACCAGGTCGTCGAGCTTGGCGCCGCGGCGGATGCGTGTCTCGCCCACCGTGGCGCGGTCTACGCACGAGTTGGCCTGAATTTCGACGTCGTCTTCGATCACCGCGGGGCCAGTTTGCTGCATCTTGTACCAGCGGCCGTCGGCTTGCTTGGCGAAGCCTAAGCCATCGCCGCCCACGATGACGCCGTTTTGAAGGATGATGCGGTGCCCCAATTGGCAGCCCTCGCGCACCACCGCATGAGCGTGGGCAAAGAAGTCGTCGCCGATGCGCACGTCGCGGTAGATCGCGACAAAGCTGTGCAACACGGCGTTGCGGCCGATCTCCACGCTTTCGTCCACGAAGCAGTACGGCCCGATGTGCGCGCCCGGACCCATTCGCGCCGAGGCCGCAACCACGGCTGTGGGATGAATTCCCGGAGCATAGCGGGGCGGCTGGTGGAACAGCTCGATGGCGCGCGCAAAATCGAGGTAGGGATTCTGCGAACGCAGCGCCGCAAGCGCAGGCATCCCCGTACGAGGAGGCAGCGCGACCTCCGCGCCAATGAGGACGGCCGAAGCGCGAGTCGTCCCGAGCGCCCGGCGATAGCGCGGGTTCGAGAAAAACGTCAACAGCCCCGCCTCCGCGGATTCGATACCCGCAACGCCGGTGATTTCGGTCGAAGCGTCGCCTTCAAGCCGGCATTCCAGTCGCTGCGCAATCTCCCCAAGCTTCATGGTGGTCACTCCTTCCGCCGGAAGTATAGCCACAGAGGCGCCGGGACGCAGAGAAAAAGGCAAAAGGAAGAGGGCAACAGGAAAAGGGAGGAAGGCCTGAATGGGAAGGAGGGGGGCGAGTAAGGCTCGGCGGAGTTTGGACTCTCCTCCCGCCGTGTCTTTGTGGCCCCGCTCAGTTTACTCGTCAAAAAGTTTTGGCTGGGCGGCAGCCGCGACCGGTGCCGGTTTCCGGCGCGCGATTCCCACCACGCCAAGTACCTTCATCTCGGCCAGCGCCGTGCGCGGGATGAAGATGCGCAGGGTCGAGCCGTGCAGGTCCGGCGGGGTGATCTGCACGCCCTGGTCGAGCAGCCCGAGCAAGTCGTTGGGCACCACGCCTTCGATGGTCTCGTCGTCGAGAAACTTCAGCCGCACCCAGAGCCCGTCGAGCTTCGGCCGGCTCAGGAACGCCTTGCGCTCGGGTTCAAAATTGCCCGTGAAATCGCGCACGAAATAGACACTGCGCACGTCCTTGAGCGGGATGGCCTGGTGCTCGCCGTCTGGAGTGAGCAGGTCTAGGGTGTCGGCGTCTCGCAACTTGCCCGGGTTCAAGTAGCCCGGGAGGGAAGTTCCGTCGAGCAGCCGTACGACGACTTTCTTATGAGTCGAGGCTGGGGCGCGGCTTTTCACAGTCATTTTCGAGAAAACGAAGGTGCGTCCCCCGGGTATTGCCAAGCTCGGAAAACTATGTTATGTTAAGCTCCAGATAGCTGTCAAGTGTTTATTTATCAGGGGCTTAGGCTGGGGGCGCCGACGCTTGACCGAAAAAAAGCAGATCCTCAAATCCGCTTCGATCATCACCCTGGTCACGATCGCGAGCCGCATCCTGGGGTACATCCGCGACCAACGCCTCACTCTGCTGCTCGGCACCACGCTGATGGCCGACTCCTTTGTGCTGGCTTACCGCATCCCCAACCTATTGCGTCGGCTGGTAGGCGAAGGCTCGATGACCGCTTCGTTCATTCCTGTCTTCACCAGCTACTTGAGGGAGAAATCGCGCGAGGAGCTCTGGGAGTTCGCCAATCGGCTGTTCTGGACTTTGGCAGTGCTGCTGGCCGTCCTCACGGTGCTCGGCATGGTGTTTTCCTCGAGCGTCGTGCATCTTTTCACCTTGTCCGGCAAGAGCCCGGCGCACTGGGACGAAGCGGTGTACCTGAATCGAATTATCTTCCCCTATATTTTCTTCATCGGCCTGGCGGCGCTGGCCATGGCCATCTTGAACTGCTTCCACGTATTTGGCCTGCCCGCGGCCACTCCGATTCTGTTGAACATCTCGATTATCGTCTTTTCCATCGGTGCGGTGTGGAGGCACCTTCCGGGCGCGGCGACGAATCCCCTGACGCCCGCGATTGCGCTGGCGCTGGGCGTATTGGTGGGCGGCGCACTGCAGTTCCTGATGCAGGTGCCGCTGCTGGTGCGACACGGCATGCGCTTTTCCTTCGGCCTTTCCTTCACCCATCCCGGGGTGCGGGCGGTGGGACGATTGATGGTGCCGGGGTTCTTCGGAATCGGCATCTCCCAGGTGAATTTTTACGTGGACACGGTATTCGCAACGGCGAGCAAAATGCCCGAGGGCAGCGTGATTGCGCTCTACGTGGCAGACCGCATCATGGAGCTGGTGCTGGGCGGCTACGCGATCGCCGTGGCCACGGCCATCCTGCCGATGATGTCCCACCAAGCCGCGGCGCGGGACTACGAAGCCATGAAGAAGACCTTTGGCTTCTCGCTGCGCATCGTTTCGTTCATCACCGTGCCGGCGGCCGTCGGGCTGCTCGTGCTCCGCGAGCCGATTATTCGGGTGCTGTTCCAGCACGGCCGGTTCGTGGCCGAATCCACGCACTTGACGGCCCGGGCCCTGTTCTACTACGCCATGGGCTTGCCGGCCTTCGCCGCGGTGAAACTGATCGTCCCGGCGTTCTATTCCACCCAGGATACGCATACCCCGGTGCGCGTCGCCGCCTATTCCCTGGCGCTGAACATCGCCCTCAACACCCTGTTTCTAGTGGCTTTTTTCAAGACCTTTCAGAACGGCGGCCCGGCGTTTGCCACCTCGTTGACCGGGTATTTCAATTTCCTGATGCTGTTCATCATCTTCCGGCTGCGGTTCGGGCGGCTTGGCACGCTCGAGATCCTCGGCTCGATGGCCAAGGTCGCGGTGTGCTCCGGCATCATGGGCGTGCTGTGCTGGGTGATGTTGCGGTTCTCGCATTTTGCCAGTTACACCCGCTTCCTGCCGCAGCTCGGGATCTTCACCGCGATGATCTTGGGCGCGACGGCGGCCTATCTCGGCCTGGCATGGGCGTTTCGTTGCCCTGAGGTTGAAGAAGTGTACGGCATCGCTGTACGCGGCGAGCACCGCGAGGCGGGCCCGCCGGCGATGATGGAGTAACCACAATGGAAAGCACAATCCATACGTATCTCAACTACCTGAAGGTCGAAAAAGGGCTGGCGCTGAACACCGTGGATGCCTACAGCCGCGACCTCGCCAAGTTTGCGGCCTTCGCGGCCAAACGCAGCCGGCGTCTCACGGCCATCCGCCGCGACGACATCGTGGATTTCCTCGCCAGTCTGTACCGGCAGAAGCTCGACAGCAGTTCGGTGGCGCGGCACCTGGTCGCGCTGCGTAACTTTTTCCGTTTTGCCCTGCGTGAGGGTGAGATTCCGGCCGACCCCACGATCAATCTCGAGTCACCGAAGCTGCGCAAGAGCCTGCCGGGGTTCCTGCGGCTCGAAGAAGTGAATCGCCTGCTCGAGCAGCCCGACATGGGCACCCCGCTCGGCGTGCGCGATAAAGCCCTGCTCGAACTGCTCTACTCCACGGGTCTGCGCGTGTCCGAATTGGTCGGGCTGCGCGTGGGCGACATGGAGATGCGCATGGGCTGCCTGCGCTGCATCGGCAAGGGCAACAAGGAGCGAATCGTGCCCGTCGGCCGCAAGGCGCTGGCGGCGGTCGAGCAGTACCTGACCGCATCACGGCCGCTGCTGTTGCGCATGCGGCGGCATGCGCCGGCGGTGCCGTATTTGTTTGTCAACCGGCTGGGCGGCAAGCTGAGCCGCGTCGGGGTCTGGAAGATTCTCGGCGGCTACGGCCGGCGGGCCGGCCTGCGCACCAAGCTGACGCCGCACAAGATGCGCCACAGCTTTGCCACGCACCTGCTGGAAGGCGGCGCCGACCTGCGTTCGGTGCAGTTGATGCTGGGCCACGCCGACATCTCGACGACGCAGATTTATACGCATGTGGTCGAGGAACGCCTGAAACACATTTACAAAGCGCATCATCCGCGGGCATGACAGGCACGACCTGCGGTTGTCCAGGAACAGCCGGGCCGTGCAGTTCCGGTTGTAGAAAAAAACCAGCGGGACTTTTGCGGCGGTGGCGATCGCGACGCTGTGGATCGGAATGCGTTGCCGTCGCCGGGCCGCAAAGCCCCTGAGGGACGGATAAGCGAATGCCTGATTATATGTATTTGCTCGAAAGCCGGCTCTCGCCCGAGCAGCGCGCCGCCCTGATGCGTGTGCAGGAGCTCGCCGCCGCGGCGACAGCCAACGTCTATCTGGCCGGCGGCGCCGTGCGCGACCTCCTGTCCGGAATGCCCATCCGCGACCTCGATTTCAGCGTCGAGGGGAATCCCTTCCGCATCGCCCGGGAGCTCGAGAAGGGTGGCGCGCGCATTCTCAGCGAGGACGAGCGCCTGCGCCACGTCGAGCTGATCTTTGCCGGCGACGCCGACGGCAGCATCGCCGCGACGCGCGATGACGTTTATCACCGCCCCGGCACCAAGCCGGAGATCCGCTGGTCCACGGTGATGGAAGACCTGCGGCGCCGCGACTTCTCGCTGAACGCCATCGCCATTTCGCTCAACCCCGCTTCCCGCGGCCTGCTGCTGGACCCTACCAACGGCCTGGCCGACCTCGAGAAACGCGAGGTGCGCGCGCTCTCCATTCACAGCTTCACCAACCAGCCGGTGCGCCTGCTGCGGCTGCTGCGCTACTGCGCGCGCATGGGTTTCCGGATGGAGTCGCGCACCTCGGAATGGTTTGCATTGGCCCTCGAGCGCGGGCTGCACAAGTCCATCCCGCCGGAGGACGTCGGCAGGGAAGTGCGCCAGCTCGGCAGGGAGGAGAAGCCCGCGGCAATCCTGAAGTCCTGGGAGTCGCACGGCCTGATCGGCACCATCCACCCGCAACTCGCTCGTCGCCACCCAAACTACGACGCGCTGCAGCGATTGATCCGCGCCCGCGATGATATGGTCAGCGGCGGCTACCGCCCGCGGCTGTTCGCTCCGGTCGCCTCCGCCGTGCTCGGCCGGCTGAAGCCCCGCGAGCGCAGCGCCGCACTCGGTCGCATGGGTTTCCGCTCGGCCGAGGCGGACGCAGTTCTTCATGTGGAAGTAGAAGCCAAGAAGGTGGTCAAGATTCTCAGCAGCCGCAAGACCGCGGCGCCCCGCGACGCCTTCACCTTCCTGGAAAAGGCGCCGCTCGACCTGTTGGCCTACATCGTGGCAGAAGTCAGCAACGCCAAGGCCGTCGGCAAGATCCGCAACTTCCTGCACAAGTGGGAGCCGCTGCACCAGGCCCTGCCCTCTGCCGCTGCCGAGCTTGAGGCTCTGGGCCTGCCGCGAGGGCCGAAGTTCGATAAGGTACTCGAAGATTTGTTTCAACAGCAGCTTCTAGGGAAAGGGCGCAAGCCTGAAGACCGCACCAAGCGGCTGCGCAAACTCGCCGGCATCAAGGAACCCCCAAAGAAAAAGCTCGAAGAAAAAAAGAAGAAGCCCGCTCCGAGCGCGGCGGAAAAACCCGGCAAGAAAAAGCCGGTCAAGCAGGAAAGCCGGCCCGCTGCGACGCCGCCCGCACAAGCTGCTGCTGGCGCGACACAGGCGGCACGCCCTGCCGCGGGGCCGCAAACTGCCCCCGCACCGCCGCCGGGCGCAAAGGCCGCAGCTTTTGCAGCGGCAAGGTCGGCTGCGGCGGCGCGCGGGAAGCCGAACCCCGCACAGGCGGCCAGGCAGCCGGCATCCATGCCGCGACCCAAGCCTGCGCAAATCGTTCGGAGCGGGAGTAGCCGCAGACCGCGTCCGAAGGGCCGCACGAAGCAGCGATAGCGCGTATTGCACGCCCAATCAGGGGCACGCCCAGGTCAGGGGGCGGGGGCTTGTTCCCTGGCGCACATCAGTAGCTTGTTGTGAGCCTGTCATTCCGAGGAGTCCGCCGCAGGCGGACGACGAGGAATCTGCTGTTTTCTTGGCATATGGACGTCAAGCAAACCCTCGCGGAGATCAACCGCATCCTCAAGTCACCGGACGCGATTCCCGGCGCGCGCTTGGCCGAATGGCTGGCGTCCGACGATCTGGAAATTCTCGGCGCCTGCCATGAGATCCTTACCGAGCGCTTCGACCGCCTGGACACAAAAGGCAAAACACGTTTTGAGGTGCCTTCAGAGCTGGTCTGCAGCCGCATGCTCCATTTCTTTCGCCGGGCTCTGCGGGAGAACCGGCCCGGAGAATTCGCCCCAAACCGTTTCCAGGCTGCCCGCAGCCTGTACAACTGGTTCCTCGCTCTTTCGGCCAACGATGCGGTGGATCTGAGGGCGCTCGACGCCGTCAAACAAATGCTTGCGGACCTCTACCGCGCGGGCGACGCGGAGCTGCGCAACTGCATTGTGACCTCGTGCCTCGAGCATCTTTTTGAGAGCCGGCGGCTCGCGGAATTTTTCGCCGATTGGCAGGACGATCCGGTACTGGCCGCGGGCTATTCCGAAGCGCTGGAATGGGGCAGGGACTTCTGGCCCGGCCAGCGCGGCTACTGACGGGCCGCTGAAAAACGCCCGCGTTGATTCTTGGCCGAGGTAGCCTGTCTGCAATCGCCGGGGACTTGCCCGGCAACGATCTGCCCAGTTGTAGCTGCTTATCTTGTTGATAATCCTCCCCTACACCTGCTGACAGAGGGACCGGACGTGGACTGTCTGTCGGACTTGAATTAGGATGGGCGTAATGGCAATAAAGCAAATCCGAGAGCTCCCCTCTGAGCTGCCGGCTGCTCGGTTGTTTCTGGATGACATTGAGGAACTGACCGCAATTTGCATGGAGGTTGTGGAAAAGACCCATTTCAGCGAATCCCGACCGACTATTCGGTACAAAATTGGCGACGAAACCCTCTGTGACAGCATCGATGACCTTAAGAAGCTTGGGGGAAGAAGCTTCGAGTTCACGATACACGCCGGATTCTACTCTGCTGGCTTACGCCTGACGCGCCATAGCTCCCAATGGATCGCATTTGGATCTGGCGACGACGCGTGGAGGACGTACGGCAAGGTCCGAGCAATCTTTGAGAAGCGGCGCCTCAAGTTTAAGAATGCAATTGCTCAGTTGGTTGGTTGTTCACCTTTATCATATTTCAACTCATGGCGATTGCCGTTCCCTTGTTCGTTGCACGACGGTTAAAGATGAGTCCACGGTACGGTGTCGGCCTAGTAGCAGCCTACGGGGCAATACTGTTCACTATCGCATACAAGTACATTTTCCAGCATTCGGTCGTCGAGTTCCGGTACGCGCACGAAGCTGGTAGTGCTCGCACACAATGGAAAGAACTACGGCCTTACATCATCGGGGCGGTGGTCGGTGGATTCATGTACGCCACTGCTGAGCGAATCATCAGGGCGCTCTGGCCCTAGGACCGTCAAGCAGACAGTTCTCGCCGTCGTGGGCTGCAACGTACGATGCAATGCCTATCGGTCGGGGAAGCTCAGCATCGTCGAACGGCTGCAATCGAAATATATAGCTACTCGCTGACATTGACTGAACGAGCTAATACGGAGGGCAATCATGAAGTTTCGAGGTGCTTTCGAGAACTTGAAAGATATTGTGGGCTCGTCGGGTGTTCAGGGTGAATGGGTTGGCCAGGACCCTCAGAGGCGCCACTTCAAGACGGCTGATGGAGCCATTCTTAATCGGTGGCCCAAGACTGGCACGATTTCGTTTCAAGGACCGGAGGTAGAGAAAAGGATACTTTCTGATGCAATCGCTGCAGCCATTTCTGGTCCAAAACCAGCAGCGGTGGCAGCTGCAGCTGCGGCTCCAAAACCCGAGATCTTCGTCGTCCATGGCCACGATTTAGTCGCGCGAGACCAACTGGAATTGGTGTTGCGAAGGCTCGACCTTGAACCTTATGTCCTAATGAACACTGCCGGCGGCGGGATGACAATTATAGAGTCTCTAGAGAAAAAGATTGGCAAGCAAGGCGAGGCGCGATTCGGCATCGTGCTCTTAACTCCGGACGACGTGGGGTACGCAAAGCGGGATGGGGAAAAGGAGGCGAAGGCGAGGCCACGGCAGAATGTTGTATTGGAAATGGGCATGTTGCTTTCTTCCCTGACCCGCGCCAATGTCGCTATCTTGGTCAAAGGCTTCGTTGAATCTCCTTCAGACGCCGCGGGTATTATTTACCTTCACTTTAACGACCATGTGAACGAGGTCGTGCCCAAGCTTGCCGAGAGGCTTCAGCTCTCTGGAATCCAACTTACGCCCGAACAGATTTCAAGAGCCTCGTCCTAACTGGGGCTTCTCCGTCTTGACCTTTTCTCGGAACTAGATACGAAAGCTTCCTGGAATCAACACTTACAAAAAACCCCCGGGGGCCCCCTTTTACTTTTTACTTTTTACCTTTTACCTTTTTCCTTTTGCCCTTTGCCTCCTGCTTCCTTGCTTCCTTGCCTCCCTGTTCGTGTGCCTTCTTGTTACTCTTGCCGGCGAGTGGCAAAATGTACGCCCGCGGTTTAGAATACGCTGGCATGGGGCAGCCGCGGTTCGTTCACCTTCATCTACACACCGACTACAGCCTTCTTGACGGCGCCTGCGAAATCTCGGAACTCGTAAATGAAGCGGCGCGGCGCGGCATGCCCGCTGTGGCCGTCACCGACCACGGTAACCTGTTTGCCGCGGCGAATTTCTATCACGAGGCCACCACCCGCGGCGTCAAGCCGATCATCGGCTGCGAAG
>JBASRK010000261.1:0-16308 GCA_049273775.1 Candidatus Acidiferrales bacterium | reverse complement strand
GCAAAGAGCTGCTGTCTGTGGGGTATCCAACACTGGCAAGAATTGCTATCTCAATCCGAGGTCATCCTCGAACTGTTGAGTAGTATTTCCTTGAGACTCCTGATCATTGCCTCGCGGTTGAGGACCCCATGCCGAGTGCGAAAACTGGAAGGACTGTCAGATGGCCAGGTTAAGGGACCTGCTGTCCTCTCCCGCTGTTCTTCTGCTGATACCTCACGGTCTTCTGGCATCAACTGTTGTCCCCCGTCGAAAACTGTGCAAGGGCTATGCCAGAGCAGGTAGATAACCTTCTAGTTCTCGATGTTGTGGAAGGTGCGCGGCTAAAACCTTGATTCCAAAGGCGAAGGCAATCCGAGTTGCTTATCGCTGCCAGACGCGGCTCCGCATTATAAGTTACCATCGCACCGTATTGGAACCGAACGCGACGGAACGATGTCCGTTTAGGGAAAGTGAGGAAGGACGCAAAGCGATACACTCTCGCGGAGCCCACTGGAATTGGCCACTCGTACCAAAACTCAGGCCTCGCCAGGGGGCGTCGGGTCGGGCGGAGAATGGCCCAGGTAGCGGAGGATGAGCAGAGTGATGTCGTCGCCCTGAGGCTCGCCGCGGATAAATCCTTCGACGGCCTCAAGGATGCCCGCTTGAAGCTGCTCGACGCTGGCGTCGGCGCCTTTCTCGATGGCCGCTCGGAGGCCTTGCAACCCGAACTGTTCGCGCTCGGGGTTCAGGGCCTCGTTGATGCCATCGGTGAACAGAACCAGTGTGTCGCCGGGTTCCAGTGTCGCCGCAGCAGTGTGGTACTCCGCGTCGTCAAACCAACCCAGCGCGAAGGACTCCGGCGCGAAGACAGGCTCGACGCGGCCCGCATGGACCAGCATCGCCGGAAGATGGCCGGCGTTGACGTACTCGAGTCGGCCGGCAGTATCGAGGATGCCGAAGAACAAAGTGGCGTGCCGTCGCACGGCCGCGTGCGCGCACAAATACCGGTTGACGTGCGCGCAAACATTTGCCGGCTGCTGCCCGAGCGACAGAGCGGAAAAGGTGCCCTGGAGCATCGCCGTCACCAGCGCCGCGCCCAGGCCCTTGCCGGAAACGTCGGCGATCACAAACGCGGTGCGCTGGGCGTCCAGTTCGATCACGTCGAAGTAGTCGCCGCCAACCGCCAAGCAAGAGCGATTGACGCCGGCGACTTGGAGGTGCGGGAACTGCTGGAAGCCGGCCGGCAGCAGCGCCTGCTGGATATTACGAGCAGTGTCCAGCTCCAGGCTCATGCGCTGCCGTTCCTTCTCCTTTTTCACCAGCTGGGCTTTTTCGAGCACGCTGCCGGCTTCGATGGCGAGCGTGTGCAAGATCTGGCGCTCGATGCTGGAAAATGCAGCTGGGCGGCGGCTGTCGAGGTACAGCACGCCCAGAACCTCGGTCGGCGCTGCCACCCAGGTTGCGCCGCTGGACTCCAGCTCGGTGACCGAAAGCAGCGGGATCGCGGCGAACGAGCGCAGCTCTTGCGCGACGATGCTGTGCGCGTCTCGCAGGGAGTCTTCAGCCAGGCTGACGTCGAGTTGCACCACGCTTTCTCTTCGCTGCAGGGCCTGCTGGATAGCCGTCTGGCTGGGGGCGAGGCTCTCATTCGGCAAGTGGACTGCGCCTTTCTGTCGCGCCAGCAACGGGCGCAGTCCGCCCGCAGGTTCGCGCTCGAGCAGCACGCCGCGGTCGGCGTCGGTGATCGTGATCGCACGGTCGAGCATCGCCTGCAACACCTGTTCCAAGGGCAGGTGGGATTGCAGCAGCGCGGTCGCCTCCAGCAGCAGGCTCAGGTGGCGAAGATCGCGTGCGCCCGCATCAAGCGATGAGGCCTTGTCCAGCTCGGAGAGCAGGTCGGGGAGCGCTTTCTCAGCCTGTTCGACGTGAAAGATCAACTGGGTGGAATCGCGCATGCCAAACGTGATGGTATCGGCGTCGCGAAGAGCGCAGGCGCTCACCTTTTGGCCATTCACGTAGACCCCGCTGCGCTGCCCGCGGTCTTCCAGCCGAAATACTTTCCCGTCATAGACCAGAGCAGCGCACTTCCGCGAGATGCGGACATCATCGAGCGGGAGGTGGTTGCCGGCTTCCGCGGTGCGGCCGATCAGGAAAGGAGACTCGCTGACCGGCACCTGCCGGCGTGTGCCCATGGGTGCGATGATTTCGAGCATGGCCGCGGGGATAGGCGAAGCGTTAGGCATAGGCTGGTCCCACAGCGCCGGATGTTACCACGGCGCGCAACGTCCGCCCGCGGCTTCTGCAGGGGCGCTCAGGATCAGCCGACCGTGAGCGGTCTGGATGCTCGCGGCCGCTGGGCTTCGGCTCCGGCGGCGGCCGGCCCACGAAGCGAACTGCGCCAAACTGCACCGCGAACCGGCGAAACACTGTATATTTCGTTGTAGGGGCCAACGCCGGTCGCAAGATAAGCGCAGCCTGTGGTCACTTCTTGGAAGGGAGCGAGCGCAATGAGAATCGGCATGGTGGGTCTGGGGAAAATGGGGGCCAACATGGTGCGCCGGTTAATGCGGGGCGGCCATGAGTGCGTTGTTTTCGACCTGAACTCGGAAAATGTGAAGCGGATGGCGAGCGAAGGCGCAAAGGGAGCGGCTTCGCTCGACGATTTCGTTCGCGGGCTGGGCAAGCCGGGGGCGGCCTGGGTGATGGTACCGGCAGGCAACCCCACCGAGCAAACCGTCAGGGGCCTAGCCGAGCGGTTGGAGCCGGGTGACATCATCATCGACGGCGGCAACTCCTACTATAAAGATGATGTGCGCCGCGCTAACGCCCTGAAAGGGAGAGGCATCCAGTACCTGGACGTGGGTACGAGCGGCGGCGTCTGGGGAGCGGAGCGAGGCTACTGCTTGATGGTCGGGGGAGAAGAAAAGGCTTTCCGACATCTCGAGCCCGTCTTCCGGACCCTTGCACCAGGACGCGGCGAGATTCCCCGCACGCCCGGGCGCGAGCAGAAGAAGAGCGCCGCGGACGAAGGTTACCTCCACTGCGGTCCGTCCGGTGCCGGGCATTTCGTCAAGATGGTTCACAACGGCATCGAATATGGCCTGATGCAAGCCTACGCAGAGGGCTTCGACATCCTGGCCAACGCGAACTCGAAGGATCTGCCGGAGGACCTGCGTTACGCACTCGATGTCGCGGATATCGCGGAGGTATGGCGACGTGGGAGCGTGGTCGGCTCCTGGCTGCTCGACTTGAGCGCAATGGCGCTGGCCGAAAACCCGACGCTTTCCAACTACACCGGGGTTGTGCAAGACTCTGGGGAAGGTCGCTGGACCCTGATGGCCGCGATCGAAGAGGCCGTCCCTGCCGAAGTGCTCTCAGCGGCGCTCTACGCCCGCTTCCGGTCGCGTCAGATGCATACTTTTGCCGAGAAGGTGCTCTCGGCAATGCGGTTCAAGTTCGGCGGGCACGTGGAACGCGCTGCGGGGAATTAGATGCACCCGGGAACCTGGCTTTTCAAGCCTTCTCCCAGGAAAAGGAGCATTGCGACGCTGCGCCACTGCGCGCACTGCTGCGTTGACAAACTCGCGGGCATCCTCTATTGTTGACGTTTGTCTTTGAAGCGAAAGGTTTGACTGAGCGAATGCGGACGTACGTGCCCCGGGGCCTCGAGGCCGAACAACTCAAGCAGGGCAACACGTGGTACGTGGTGGATGCCGCCGGTCAAGTGTTGGGGCGGCTGGCCACACGGGTGGCGCGGGTGCTGATCGGAAAGGACAAGCCGACCTTTACCCCGTTCCTGGATTCCGGCGACCACGTCGTGGTGATCAACGCCGATAAGATCCGCCTGACCGGCAACAAGCTCGAGCAGAAGGTGTACCGCCATCACAGCGGTTACCCCGGTGGCCTGAAGGAGATCCCGGCGAAGAGGCTCCGGCCGCAGCGCGCCGACGTGATGGTGCGCGAAGCCATCCTGGGCATGTTGCCCAAGAACAAGTTGCGTGCCCGCCGCGCCCGTAAGCTGCGCGTCTATCTGGACGCCAAGGGGCTGGCGCGCCACGCCGGGCAGAAGCCGCAGCCGCTCGCGCTTTAGCCACTCGCTTTTGCTGTTTCTGCCGCTCGCTTCTCGAGAGGCGGGGCTTGCCCGGGGGCAAGGGTTCGAAGGAAGAGGAGGGAAGTTGAGTTCGACCGCACCGCCTGTCGAGGGCGCTATCCGCGCGCAATTCTACGGCACCGGCCGCCGCAAGGAAGCGGTGGCGCGCGTGTATATCAAGCTGGGCTCCGGCAAATACCAGGTCAACGGTCGTCCAGTGGACGACTATTTCAAGAACGTCGCCTGGCGAAACGCCGCCATTGCGCCGTTGAAGTTCACCGAGACGGCGGGGCAGGTGGACGTGATGGCCACCGTCAAGGGCGGTGGCGCCGGGGGGCAATCGGGCGCGGTGCGCATGGGTCTTTCACGGGCCCTGGCGCTGTTCAACGCCGAACTGCGGCCGGGCCTGCGCAAGAACGGCTTCCTGACGCGGGATTCCCGCATGAAGGAACGCAAGAAGTACGGGCAGAAGGGCGCGCGCAAGCGCTTCCAGTACAGCAAGCGTTAGTTCTGAGATTCTGCCCCGGCGTGGGGGATTGCCATCCTCCGCATCGGGGAAAATTCACGGCCGGCAAGGAGCCGGCAAGAGGGTGCTCTCACGCTGCTTCGCGAAGCCGCATCCCGCGCAGCGGCGGGTCGCAAGCGCCCAATCCAAGAGGAGGTATGTTGGCGGTAGAAATCACGATGAAAGAGCTGCTGGAGGCCGGGGTGCACTTCGGCCACCAGACACGTCGCTGGAACCCGAAGATGAAGGAGTATATCTTCGGCGAGCGCAACGGAATCCACATCATTGACCTGCAGAAGACCCTCAAGATGTTCCGCGAAGCCGGCAAGTTTGTCAGCGAGCTGGCCAGCCAGGGCAAGACGATGCTGTTTGTCGGCACCAAGCGCCAGGCGCAGGAGGCCATCGCCGAAGAGGCACAGCGCTGCGCCATGTTCTACGTCAACCACCGCTGGCTCGGCGGCACGCTCACCAACTGGGCCACCCTGCAGAAATCCATCAAGCGCCTGAAGACCCTGAAGGCCATGGTCGAAGACGGGCGCATGGCTCAGCTTTCCAAGAAGGAAGCGGCGCGGCTGGAGCGCGAGCTGAAACACCTGCAGCAAAACCTCGAGGGCGTGGAAAACATGGCGGCCCTGCCCGATGCGATGTTCGTGATTGATTCTCACGCCGAAGAGATCGCCGTGCGCGAAGCGCGCCGCATGGGGGTGCCAGTGGTCTCCATCGTGGACACCAATTGCGACCCGGACCTGGTGGACCTGATCATCCCCGGCAATGACGACGCGCTGCGCGCCATCCGCTTGTTCACCTCCAAAATCGCCGACGCGGTGAACGAGGGCCGCCAGGCGTTTGAGCAGACGCAGATCGCCGAGCAGAAAGCCGAAGAGGGCGCTGAGGCCGCCGAAGGCGTCGAGTACGTGGATACCAGCCAATACGAGGCCTACGAGAAGCAGGAAGGCGATTTCGTCGAGCCGACGGCCGAACCAGCGGCTGAGGCGTCGGCGGAGCCCGACCAGGCGACCCCTCCCGAGGAAGAGGGGGACAAATAGCGCGTCGAGGGTCCTGGGGAGTGCCCCGGAAGCCCCGTAAGCCAGTCCAGGCGTTCACTGGCCCTATGCAAGCCTGGGCCGTACCGGTTTAGGAGGCACGGGGCCATTTCTATAGCTGGCCGCCTCGCAGGGGCCGGCCAGCCCGAGGAAGGAAATTCCAAACAAACGCAAGCGCCGCTCGAAGGCCGGAGCCCGGAAGCGAAAACGCGGCCCCGGCGAAAAACCGAAGGCGCCGCGAAGCCAGCCGCGACATGCGCCCGAGCACAAATCCGTGGAGAAGGAACCCGTCGAGCCGATGACCACCAAACCGGAGCAAGTGAACATCTCTGCCCAGCAGGTGAAGGAGCTGCGCGAGCGCACCGGCGCGGGCTTCAGCGATTGCCGCGCCGCATTGGTCGAGGCGGCTGGCGACCTCGAACAAGCCATCAGCGTGCTGCGCAAGAAGGGGCAAGCCGCGGCACAGAGAAAGGCGCAACGCGAGGCCACCGAGGGCCTGATCGGCAGCTACATTCACGCCGGGGGGAAGATCGGCGTGATCGTCGAGGTGAACTGCGAATCCGACTTCGTGGCGCGCACGGCCGACTTCCAGCGCCTCTGCCACGAGATCGCCATGCACGTCGCGGCGCTGGACCCGCGCTTTCTGCGCCGCGAGGAGGTCACGCCGGAAATCCTCGAGCGCGAACGCGAAATCTATCGCGAGCAGGCCCGCGCCACCGGCAAGCCCGAGGAGATCATCGAAAAAATCGTCAACGGGAAGATGGAAAAGTTTTACGAGGAGACCTGCCTCTACGAGCAGCACTTCATTAAGGACGAGTCGGTAACGATTCGCGAGCTCATCGGCCACATGATCGCCAAGGTCGGCGAAAACATCGCTGTGCGCCGCTTCGTCCGCCTCAAGGTCGGCGAGGCCGGCAGCGCCACGGTCGCCGGCACGCCCTCGGACTAAGCGACACCGCCTCAGTTCCCCTTGGAGGGGACTCCCGCGCCATCCCGAAATTTCACGGTTTGAAACCTGCCGGCGCGCGCTCTTTCCTTCGTATTGCGCCTCGGTTTTCAGCATGGCCCACCGTGCCACCGGCGCGATTCTCTGCTAGAATGCCCGCCGACATCGGTCCATGCGAGGCCAGCGGCCGGGAATGCAGGAGATGACGACAACCAAGGTATCGAGGAAGCCCGAGACCCAAAGGCAGGTGCCGGTCTTTCAGCGCATTGTCCTGAAGCTCTCCGGTGAATCCCTGCAGGGATCACAGGGCTTCGGCATTCACGCCGAGACGGTCGTCAACATTGCGCGAGAGGTTAAGGAAGTCAACGACCTAGGGGTACAGGTGGCCATCATGGTCGGCGGCGGCAACATCTTCCGCGGGACGCGGCAGAAATCCCTGGCGATCGACCGCGCCACCGGAGATTACATGGGCATGCTCGCGACCGTCATCAACGGCCTGGCGCTGCTGGACGCGCTCGAAAAGCAGGGCTGCTACGCGCGATTGATGAGCGCCATCGAGATGCATCAGGTAGCCGAACCGTTCATCCCGCGGCGCGCGGCGCGCCATCTGGAAAAAGGGCGCGTGGTCATCTTCGCCGCGGGTACCGGCAACCCGTATTTTTCCACCGATACCGCCGCAGCACTACGCGCTATGGAGATCAAGGCGCAGGTGATCCTGAAGGCCACCCGTGTGGACGGCATTTATGACGCCGATCCTGAGAAGGTCTCCGGCGCACGGATGTTTGAGCGCATCAGCTACCTCGACGTGATTCAGAAAGGCCTGACGGTGATGGATTCGACCGCGATCTCGCTCTGCATGGACAACAAGCTGCCCATCATCGTCTTCAATATGAACGTGCCGGGGAACATCAAGCGGGTGGTGCTGGGCGAGAAGGTCGGCTCAGCCATCTGCCCGTCCTAAGGCGCGGTTCGCCCGCCGGTACCCGGCGGTGAGTTTCATTCGGCGCCCACGCTCCAGCGGGCGCCTTCAACTTGATCGGAGACGCAACGCCCCATGACCACAATCGCGAATACCCGAGACGCCACAGCGCAGGCCAAAGCGCGTATGGAGAAAGCGGTGGAAGATTTTCGCAAGGAGCTGGCGGGGCTGCGCACCGGGCGCGCCAACGTCGCGCTGCTCGATCACATCCGAGTGGACTACCACGGCACGCCTATGTCCATTAACCAGCTCGGCATGCTTTCGGTCCCCGAACCGACGATGATCATCATCTCGCCCTGGGACCCCGGCGCGGTGACGCCCATCGACAAGGCCATCCGCACCTCGGACTTGGGCCTGAATCCGACCAGCGATGGCAAGGTAATCCGCGTACCCATCCCGCCTCTCACCGAAGAGCGCCGCAAGGACCTGGTCAAGCACCTGCACAAGGTACTGGAGAATCACCGCACTGCGGTGCGAAACATCCGCCGCGACATCAAGGAAGCTGTTGAGAAACTCGAGAAGGAAAAGAAGATTAGCGAGGACGACCGCAAGCGTTCGCTCGAAGAGCTCGAGAAGCTCACCCACCAGGAAACCAAGAAGCTCGAGGACCTGTCCGCCGCCAAAGAAAAGGAGATCCTCGAACTAAAGTAGTCGCGCCTCCACCGCAGGTCGCCTCTATCCGCGGAAGCCTCAGTTTACAGCCGCGACCGTATCGGGCGTCATCAGCACAAAAACGCATTCGCCTGTGGCCGCGGAACAGGAAAAAATCCCGCGACGTACTACTTTGGTCGGTGTGTCGTCGGGGAAGGCCGCGGGGATGTTCACGGAGCGGAGTTTCTCCGCAAACGGCCTCAGCTTCTCGCTGCCGCTGATGAATTTCACCTCTTCGACCTTGGTGTCTCCGCCGGGCGCAGGCGCCAACAGGACGAGGAACTCCGCGCTGACACTTTCTTGGAGCAGCTTGCCGAACTTTATTGTGCGTGCCTCGGAAAGTTGCACGCCCGCTGCGGAAACGAGCGACTTGATCTTATCCTCGCCGCCGGCAAGTTGCGCCAGGCGCCCGCGAGTCTCGGGGACGGGCCGCGAGGCGGCCAGGGCCTGCGCGTAGGTGCGGATGGCCTCCTGTTTTTGGCCGCGCTTTTCGTAGATCTGCGCCAGATGGTCGCCGACCTCGCCGTGCTGATCGAGCAGCCAGGCGGCGCGGATGAATTTCTCTGCCGTTTCCAGCTCGCCTTTCTGGAAGTGGACCCAGCCGAGCGTATCCCAGTAGGCCGCCAGCCCGGCGACACGCTGCAGGTCATTGGCCGCGAGGCGATCGAGCCTGGCGTTGCGCAACTCCGCGGCGGTTGCGGCCACAGCCGATTCGGCGTACTGCTGCGCCCGGTCGAGGCGCAACTTGCCAAGCGTGAGCTGATAGGCCACGTTGTTCCAAACTGTCGGTGTGGGTGCCAGCTCCACCGCCTTGTCAAACGCCTCCAGCGCCTTGTCTCCCTGGTCCAGGCTCAAGTAGGCACGGCCGAGGCCGACGTACAGCCCGGCGTTCTCCGGGGCGAGCGTGACCGCCTTCTCGAGTTCCGGTACCGCCTCGGCGAACTTCCGCCATTCCACGTACACCAAGCCGAGCGTCGCATGGGCCTGGGCGTCGAGTGGGTTCAACTCGAGCTGTTTTCTGAGGGCCTCGACGGCCTCCTCGTACTTTTGCTGTTGCCCGTAGACCAGCCCGAGCAGGAGATATGCCTGGTTGTCGTACGGGTTTACTTCGAGCTGCCTGCGGAATGCCTCTACCGCCTTGGCCCACTGCGACTGGACCGAATAGGCGCGCCCGAGGTCGTTCCAGGCGCGCTTGTGCTTGGGCTCCAACTGAACCACGCGCTCGAGCAGCTCCACGGCGGCCCGGAAATTGCCGTTTCGGAGCGCTGCGGTGCCCGCTTCATACAACTCCTCCACCTTGGCCGATGCGGGGATCGCGGGCGCGCCCACTGCGGTGCTTTCAATCGCGAGCAGTTGCCCTTCATCGGCACGGACAGCGCGAGCAAAGGCCAGGAAGTCGTGGGCACGTGCAGCCGGCAGCTCGCGCATCCGAAAGCGCAGTGTGCGCTCACCGGTGACGCGATGGGCTTGCACCGAGTAGCTTGAGCGATATTCCGCGTAGTCGCGCATCACGGCCACAGCGACCGGAGCACGCGCACCAAAGTTGGATGGGAGATCGAGTTGTACGCGGGTGAAAACGTCGAGCGGCGAGCCCAGCTCAAGTGGCTCGGCGTCGGCCTCGGCCGTATCGTCCGCCTCGGGGAGTTCGGGCAGGCCGATCGACGGCAGCGGCAGCGCGAGCTGCGACTTATTCTTCGACCAGTCGAGATAATTGCCCTGCGCGATGCCGTATTCGACTTGGAAAGGATCCCGGGTGGCCGCCGGGTCGCTGGTTTTCACGTCGGTCACCTCGCCGCGAAAGCCGTCCGAAGCGGCCAGCAACTGCCCGAGCTGCGTCCACTGCTTCTGCGGCGTCTGGCGGAACGCGATGCGCAGTTCCAGCTCATTGTCGCCTCGGAGGGTGTAGCGCACGTTCGCGGTCAGCTTGCCGAGATCGCTGAGCACGCCCTCCACCTGCACGCGCTGCGTAGCGGTGAAGGGCGGATCGGCCGGCGTCTCTACCAGGCGCGCAGCGCCGCCGGCCTCGGCTCCGGTCAGGATTACCAGCGCCTTCTTATTGCGCAGCTTCGCAGAGAGCAGGCGGAACGGGGCGACCTCGGTGGTCGAATCCATCCAGAGCCATTCCCGCCCCACTGGGATGACTGTGATGACATGGTCGAACTGCGAGGGCGAAGGTACCTCCGGGTCAATCTTGCGTGAGGAAGAGATCAACGCCGGGTAAGCGCGGAGCCCAATCGCTTCCGCCAGGGCCGCCAGCAAGATGTGTTTGTCCTTGCAATCGCCGTACTGGTTCGCGAGTACCTCGGCTGCGGCGTGCGGTTGGTAACGTCCGAGGCCGAACGAAAGGCTGACGTAGCGAAAATTCTTGGCCACGAAGTCGTAGAGCGCCTCGATTTTCTCAGCGTCGGTCGCGTGACCCCGCACAAGCTCCTCGGCCTTGGCTCGGATCGGGGCGGTGGGCGTGGCGCGCTCGCGCTCGAGCGGCGCGTACCACCGGCCGACCTCATCCCAGGTCTGAAACGTCGTCAGTTGGATCGCCGGCGGCTCGGGCGTGTTCCGCTGCCGCTTCTTGGGTTTGGCGTCCTCTTCGGTTTCGCGTCTCAGGTTGGAGCTTTTCCAGCGATAAATGCGCCGGTCGCCTTCTTCTGTGACAGCGGGTACGAGGCTTGGCTGCGTCTTCAGTTTGATGGCGCGATTGCGGGGGACATCCACCTCCAGCCGCTCGTCAAGCACGATGGCCTCTTTGACGAATTCGTATTCCAACCAGAACTGTCCGCGGGCAAGCGGCGTGTGGGTGCGGGTGGTGACGTGGTAGGCGAGTATTTCTCCCGGCCGCAGTCCCGGCACGGTTACGTGCTTCTGCCGGAAATCGGTGTAAACGGGAGCGTCCCGCGCCACCGGCGCGGTCATGTCCTGCACCGCGTCCGCCGGAGCCGAGGTGGTGCTGCCGTCGGCCTTGTGCACGGCGACCGAGTCAATCTCCAGCCGCTCGTTCGCGGAGTTGTAGCCGAATACGAGCTGGCCCAACTGCTGCACGCCCGCCTCGCTCTGCACCCGGATGCGCACCTGCACCTCGCGCCGGCCCGTGCCATCGTTCTCAAAGCGCGCCCGGGTGTGGTACTGCTCGATGACGAACGGCTCCTGCGAATAATCGGTCTTGTCCTGCGCGGTGCTTGGCGCAGCCGGTTCTCCGGGCTGCTGATTCTGTTGCGTGATGGCGGCTGAAGCAAACAGCGTCACTACCCCGAACGCGGCCACGGTGCGATGTCTCGACAATAATTTGTCCGGTGATACGGTCACATCCGGAGTGTAAGGGATAGTTCCCAGGCCGTAAAGCCAGAAACCTAGCCTATCTAAGCATAAGAAACTAAATCGTTTATGGATAGTTGCCCCTCCGCAGGCGTGCCCTTCGGACCGAGATAGGGGCAGCCGTCTAGTTGCGAGGCCTCTAGGGCGAAGCTGAGGCGAAAGTTTTTCCGGCTTCGGCCGCGTGTTTTTGTTTGACACCACAAGACTTCTCCTTTATACTTGCGGTTTTGTCAGGGGGAAATTGGTCCTGTTTGTGAAAGGGAAGGTCTCCCGCCCCGGAACATAGAATGACGGAACGGGACAGGAGAGCGGCCGGAATGGGGCGCTAGCCCCGCAAAGCCGAGTAAGCCTCTCTGCTGTGACCAGTTGCAATGCTCGCCCGGCTGGTACCGGTGCGGAGTTTCTTGGCGGTTCCTCCGAAGTCGCTGCTGGCCCTTTCTGTTCCGAAACCAGGATACCCTGCGTTTGCCTGATCGCAGGCGCAGGGAACGGAGTGAATTTTTGCTCGATTGAGGGAGAGCCGTGCCGACGTTTGCGCAATTGGTTCGCGATGGGCGCGACCAGATCCGCTCGAAGACGAAGTCGCCCGCGCTACAAGGCTGTCCGGAAAAGCGCGGGGTCTGCATCCGCGTCTATACGCAGACGCCGAAGAAGCCCAACTCGGCGCTGCGCAAGGTGGCGCGCGCTCGGCTGACCAATGGGATTGAGGTCACCACCTACATCCCCGGCATCGGCCACAACCTGCAGGAGCACTCCATCGTGCTGGTTCGGGGAGGCCGTGTGAAAGACTTACCCGGCGTGCGTTACCACATCATCCGCGGCACGCTCGACGCGGCCGGGGTGGAGAATCGCAAGCAGGGGCGCTCAAAGTACGGCGCCAAGCGGCCCAAGGCCGCACAGAAATAGGAGAGGTCAGCGATGCCACGCAAAGGATGGGTCGCTCGCCGCCAGGTGCCGCCGGACTCGGTGTACGGCAGCGACCTGGTGCAGAAATTTATCAGCTCGATGATGTGGGACGGCAAGCGCTCCACCGCGCAGCGCATCTTCTACGCGGCAATGGACCAGATCGCCAAGAAGTCGAGCGACGATCCGCTCAAGATTTTTAAAAAAGCGGTGGAGAACGTCAAACCAGTGCTCGAGGTCAAGACGCGTCGCGTGGGTGGCGCCAACTACCAGGTGCCGGTCGAGGTCAACCCCTTCCGCCGGCAGTCGCTGGCCATCCGTTGGCTGTTGCTGTACGCGCGCAGCCGCGCCGGGAAGACGATGGTTGACAAGCTGGCCGAGGAGCTGTTGGACGCCGCAAACAACCGTGGCGGCGCGATGAAGAAAAAGGAGGACGTGCACCGCATGGCCGAGGCCAACAAGGCCTTCGCCCACTACCGCTGGTAAGGACCATGGCACGGCAGACCAAACTCGACGAGACGCGCAACATCGGCATCATGGCGCACATTGACGCCGGGAAGACCACTTCGACCGAGCGCATCCTGTTCTACACGGGTGTGACCTACAAGATCGGCGAGGTGGACGAAGGCACCGCCACGATGGACTGGATGGAGCAGGAGCGCGAGCGCGGCATCACCATCACCTCGGCCGCCACCACCACATCCTGGAAGCGGTTTGGCAAAGACTACTGCATCAACATCATCGACACCCCGGGGCATGTGGACTTCACCGTCGAGGTCGAGCGCTCGCTGCGCGTACTTGATGGTGCGGTGGCCATTTTCGACGCCGTCGCCGGCGTCCAGCCGCAGTCGGAAACCGTGTGGCGCCAGGCCGACAAGTACCGCGTGCCGCGTCTCGCCTTCGTGAACAAGATGGACCGCGTCGGCGCCGACTTTGACCACTGCATTCGCTCGATGCGGTTGCGACTCGGTGCCCACCCTGTTCCCCTGCAATTCCCCCTCGGCAAGGAAGACACCTTCATCGGCTGCATTGATTTCATCGAACAGAAGGCTATCGTCTGGAAGGAAGAGACCCTCGGCGCGAAATACGAGATTATCGAGCTTGAAAAGTTGTGGGACCCCGCATTCTTGAAGGAGCGTCCGGAGGTTGCCGCGGCGCTCAAGGCTTCAGCGATCAGCCCGGAGTTCTACCGCGAGCACCGCGAGAAAGTGGTCGAATACATCGCCGAGCACGACGACCTCGTGCTGAACAGATATGTCCAAGAGCACACGCTCACCCCGGAGGAGCTGCGCGCCTCGATTCGCCGCTCCACCATTGCGCTCAAGCTGGTGCCGGTGGTGGCCGGCTCGGCGTTTAAGAACAAGGGCATCCAGCCGCTGCTCGACGCCATCGTGGATTTTCTGCCCTCGCCGATGGATGTGCCGCCTGTCGAAGGCTCCACCAGCGACGGCACCGAGCCGGTGCTGCGCCGCGCCAGCGATGACCAGCCGTTTTCAGCGCTGGCGTTCAAGATCATGTCCGACCCCTACGTCGGCCACCTGACCTACATCCGCGTCTATTCCGGCGTGCTCAAATCCGGCAGCTACGTTTACAACTCCACTCGCCGCACCCGCGAACGCATCGGCCGCCTGCTGCGCATGCACGCCAACAAACGCGAGGAGATCGACGCCGTTTACGCCGGCGACATCGCCGCGTGCGTCGGGCTGAAAAGCGTTTCAACCGGCGACACCCTTTGCGATGAGGACAAGCCCGTCGTGCTGGAGTCCATCGAATTCCCGGCACCGGTCATCTCAGTGGCCATCGAGCCGAAGACCAAGGCCGACCAGGACAAGCTCGGCCAGGCGCTGGGCAGGCTGGTGCAGGAGGATCCGACCTTCCGCGTGCACACCGACCCGGACACCGGCCAGACGCTGATCTCCGGCATGGGCGAACTCCATCTGGAGATCATTGTGGACCGCCTGCTGCGCGAGTTCGGCGTGCAGGCCAGCGTGGGCCGGCCGCAGGTGGCCTATCGCGAGACCATCCGCCGCGAGGCCGAGGCCGAGGGCAAGTACATCCGCCAGACCGGCGGCCGCGGCCAGTACGGCCACTGCCGGATCGAAGTTCACCCGCTGCCGAGCGCCAGCCACGAAGACATGCGCGAGCTGTCCACTGACGAGCTGGACGCCTTGGCCAAGCAAGTGGCTGGGTCGGGCGGGAAGTGGCGCTTCGATAAGGAGCACCGGCTGCTGTTCATTGACAAGATTATCGGCGGCGCCATCCCCAAGGAGTTCATCCCGCCGATTGACGCGGGCATTCGCGAAGCTATGGAGACCGGGATACTCGCCGGCTACGAGATGGTGGACGTCGCTGTGGTGCTGACCGACGGCAGCTACCACGAGGTGGATAGCTCGGAAATTGCGTTCAAGATTGCCGGCTCGATGGCCTTCAAGGACGCCTGCCAGAGGGCCAACCCGACGCTGCTCGAGCCGGTGATGCGCGTCGAGGTAGTCGTCCCGGATGAATATATGAAACAGGTGTACGGTGACCTGAACTCCCGCCGCGCTCACGTGCAGGGCTCGGAATCGCGTGCCGGCAGCCAGATTATCCGTGCCGAGGTGCCGCTGGCTGAGATGTTTGGTTATGCCACCGACCTGCGCAGCCGCACCCAGGGCCGCGCCAGTTTCACCATGCATTTTTCGCACTACGCGGAGGCGCCCGCGTCGATTGCCGAGGAAGTGGTCGCCCGCGCCACCGGCCGCGCCGTAAAGTGAGGCGACCGTAGATCGAGTCTCTGGAACGCACACGCTGAGGAGCTGACGCAGAAATGGCGAAGGAAAAATTTGAACGGAGCAAGCCGCACGTCAACATTGGGACGATCGGTCACATTGACCACGGGAAGACGACTTTGACCGCGGCAATCACCAAGGTGTTGGCGAAGACCAACCCGAAGGTGCAGTACCGGTCGTTCGACACGATTGACAACGCGCCGGAGGAGCGGGAGCGCGGGATCACCATCGCGGTGGCGCACGTGGAGTATGAGACCGCGAACCGCCACTACGCGCACATCGACTGTCCGGGGCACGCCGACTACATCAAGAACATGATCACCGGGGCGGCGCAGATGGACGGGGCGATTCTGGTGGTGGCGGCGACCGACGGGCCAATGCCGCAGACCCGGGAGCACATTCTGCTGGCGCGGCAGGTGGGTGTGCCGTACATCGTGGTGTTTCTGAACAAGTGCGACATGGTGGAGGACCCAGAGCTATTGGAGTTGGTGGAGCTGGAGGTGCGCGAACTGCTGAAGACCTACCAGTTTCCTGGGGACAAAGTGCCGGTGGTGCGGGGGTCGGCGCTGAAGGCGCTGGAGGGAGACCCCAAGTGGGAGAAGTCGGTGCTGGAGCTGATGGAGGCGGTGGACAAGAATGTGCCGTTGCCGCAGCGGGACGTGGACAAGCCGTTCGCCATGCCGATTGAAGACATTTTCTCGATCTCGGGCCGGGGGACGGTGGTGACGGGCCGGGTGGAGCGGGGGAAGGTGAAGGTCGGCGAAGAGATAGAGATTGTGGGCTTCCGTCCGACGCTGAAGCGTGTGGTGACGGGGGTGGAGATGTTCCGCAAGCTGTTGGACGAAGGGCTGGCGGGGGACAACGTGGGTTTGCTGCTGCGCGGGACGGAGAAGGAAGAAGTGGAGCGAGGGCAGGTGGTGTGCAAGCCGGGCTCGATCACGCCGCACACGAAGTTCAAGGCCGAGGCGTACGTGCTGACGAAGGAAGAGGGGGGTCGGCACACGCCGTTTTTCACGGGCTACCGGCCGCAGTTCTACTTCCGGACCACCGACGTGACTGGAGACGTGAAGCTGCCGACCGGGGTGGAGATGGTGATGCCGGGCGACAACGTTTCGATGGAGATCCAGTTGATCAC
>JBASRK010000256.1:0-18919 GCA_049273775.1 Candidatus Acidiferrales bacterium | reverse complement strand
TATCAATACTCATCGAAACGCCTATCTGTTCCCTCGTAACAGGTAATTCTCCATTGCACTGCAAGTTTTTTGCCTGGAGGCCTTCGCCCAAGATTGCTGCTACTCGTTCAGGCTTGAAGAGCCCTCTGCCTTCGAATGAGCCAGCGCAGATGGCGTGGGAATATGGATCGATACCAGCCGCTTTCACATCTGGATGCATTGAATTGTAATCGCCTGGTTGAAAAGCAGGAAAACTCCGAAGCCGTTCGATCGCCATGGAGATAGTACGATCAGAGACGGCTGCCAGAAACCCTTGAGGGGCAATTTCGCCGACCCGTACATCTTCGCTGCGGTTTTTTTTAATTGAAGTGAGACTATCGTCTGATGTAATTGCAGCTCGCATAAGCTCCCTGCGGGCGGCCAGTTTTTTTGGCAAACGGAGCGTGACCGTCCACCAAGCAAGCTTCATAGCTCCGCGTATGACCCGCTTAACGCGGCTCGGTAATCTGTCTGCAATAGCACGAAAAGGGCGAGTCCCCCGCCAACTCGTCGATGCTAGGATTTGGCTGAGCTGTGCACGTGTCCCCGCAAGTTGCTGATGAGCTTCTGCCAATCTTGCGCGGAGATCGCGTTCCACTCTGCCGTGCTGCTCAGCCTCTGCTTGACCGACAGCTTCAGCTTCTTCGCACCGCGAGGTCAGGATCCCAGCGACCTCTTGCGCTTTTCGCAGTTCTCGATCAGCTTGGGTGCGATCATCTTCGGGGTGTCCGATCTCAATGCGAGTCCAAGGAAAGACATCTCGGGATCCGGCTGGAGCAGCCTTGGCCCTTTCTCCAGCTTGTGAAGCTGGCAGACATTTGGTCAGACTCGTATGTGCTTGTACCAGCGCTCGGTAGTCATTCCGCTCTTCCTCGAATGCCAGCAGGCGATGCGTTCGGAATAAACACAGGAGATTTACAAGAAAATTTTCTGGATGTACAAGAGACAGTCCACGCTCGACAACACGCGTATTTTGTGGCATTAAATTAGTGGCTGGGCTCCCTTCCCGAATAAATATAAGGGCGTTTTGTGCGTACCACCAATCAACTTCGGCATTAGTCCACAACTGATCGCGTAGCCAGTCGAAACATGAGAAACCGCAGGACCGGAATAATATGGCCCAGAATTCTGGCCATTGTTCGTTGATGTGCTTAGTGCCATATTGATACGGAACTGCCGCAGAAAACAAAACCACATCGCCTAGCCCAGTTAAATCCTGAACAAAACTCGCGGCCCTCTCATAGGGAAGATGCTCGGCAACCTCTAGACACATGACTAAGTCGAATGTTTTCCTGGCTCTTTCTTCCAATATTTCGTACACACGACTTGTGGCTAGATCACCAGGCACGAAATACACCGGATCCACCATTAGCAAGGATCGATCCACATAATCGCCATCGATGCCCAGAATCTCTGCCGCACCGAGTTCTTGTGCCGCACGCATCCAAGCGCCTATGCCACATCCCACGTCAATGACGCTTTGCGGCTTTAATCGCTCGAAGACACTCGACAAAGCGACACGTGCAGCGTGGTAACTCCGAGCGCCCTGGGTCGCGTAATAATTACGATCGTATGTGTTGGTCAGTTCCACAGTAGGGGGTCCACACTAGAGATCCCGCTGTCCAGCCTTATTGGATATGAATCCTCGGATCCAAGATGCTGGCTTCATCTTCATCGCCGAAGCTGAAGACTTATATCATAAAAGGAACCAGTTGATGCCTGTCCGACATGCGACCTTGTTTCGAAATCATGTGATTTCGTCACACCGGAAAGGCTGCCGTAACGTTCATAGCCGCTAGCTTTCTTTCGGCAGATTTGAGGCTACAATTTCGGCACAGCGGCAGAGTCGCACATCAATGCAGGTCGTTGACCCGGTGAGCCCGAGGACCACCCCTACCAGAGCGCGATTCTGGAACGGTACAACGACGCGACTTCCGGGCACGACTACTTCGGCAAGCGGCCCAGGGACGGCGTAGGTAAACGTCGAGCGCAGCGGAAGCGGAAGAGCGACTTCGCAGTAAGCTGCAGCCATGGATGGGCACTAGTGTATCAGCAGCCTCGGTAACGCGTAGAGCCGGCCCAGGTGAAGAATCGTAGTAAGGCTAGTGCCCTGGAAGAACTTATGGGCCGCTCCAGAGTGGTTTCAAGGAGATTCCGGCACAACCCGATGTGCCTGAGAAAGATGCCCCTTAGGCCAACCTACCCTGACGCACGACGAAAGGGAAGCCTTTCGGCACGCCTGCGGTGTAGCCTGCGGGAAGGGCGTTTATCGGAAGTAATCTCTGTGAAGAGATGCCGAGTCATAACTACAGTCCACAGGGCTTCGACTGGGTGAACTCTAGCTCTGTAGTGGACGATCGAAGTGTTAGTATTTCAAGTGCAGCACGATTATCTACAGGAGGGACTGAAGGAGAGCATGGACGACCTGACAGGCTCTAAAGACTGCGCAGTCAAAGTTGTTGAGATCCTTTTCAACGAAACGAATTTGAGGTCGATTGTTCAGCCCGGCACAATCGTGAATGTAAGCGTTGGTGGTGGGAATTGGATTAACTACTCATTTCAGGCAGTCACGGCGTCACCCGAGGCAACGACTGGGGCGATTTTGAATCTAACGGATGCCGATGGATTCAGTACATTTCAATCGCTCGGTGGAATACGTAGCCTGGACTCACCTTCCTTGCATGTTGTTCCGCAATCTTGGAACAACGTGATCGGGCACGTTGACGCATGGAATCCTAAAGGAAAACCATTTCGACATTTATTCGACGACTACCTCCCCTCGAAGGGTTACGGGAGCCATCCTTCTCCATTCGAGCTGTTGAGTCTTCTTAAGGATGAACTGCGGGGTCGCCCCGCGCTCGACTTTGAATCCCCCATCATAACGAAAACGCCGGAACGCCAAATCAACAAGTTACGAGAGGAAAGTCCGGCCACCCTTTCGGCATCTACGCGAAGAGCTCTCTGACGGGCACAAAAGCTTCGTTTGTTTCAGCGCGTCGGGGAGAGTCTTCAGGGTCGCTTGGGCTTCAGCCCGAGGACGTTCATGACCTTTTTCAGATCGTTCCAGACCTCACCCTTCGCGGCGGGATTCCGCAGCAGGTAGGCAGGGTGGTAAGTGGCCAGCAGGCGCGCGCCCCGGAAATCAAACCATTGCCCGCGAAAGTGCGAAATGGATTTGCGCGTGCCCAGCAGGGTCTGTGCCGCCACACTGCCCAGGCAAACGATCACCTTCGGCCCGATGGCAGAGATTTGCCGCAGCAGGAAGGGCGAGCAGGTGGCGATCTCGTCCTTCTCCGGGAGGCGGTTTTCCGGCGGGCGGCACTTGATTACGTTGCAGATGTAGACGTCCTCCCGCCGCAGGCCCATCGCCTGAATCATCTGTGTGAGCAACTGCCCGGCGCGCCCCACGAACGGGATGCCCTGCAAGTCCTCGTCGTGTCCCGGGCCCTCGCCGACAAAAACCAGTTCCGCCTTCGGGTCGCCAACGCCGAAGACAATCTTCGTGCGTTGCTTGTGCAACCGGCAGCGAGTGCATTCGCCAATGTCTTCGCGGATGCGTTCGAGCGTATCCCCTTCGACGCGCTCGACCGCTTCGAACAGCGATGGCGCCTGCACGATGGGCAGCGTGGGATTGCGCGCTGGCGGGGGATCCGGGACACGCCCGGCAGCAGGCGCAGCCGGCGATTCCGGGCGGGCGTTTTGTGAGCCACTGGTGATGCGGTCGCGATAAAACGAGCGGATGCCGAGTTCATCGTAGTAATGCAGCCAGGCTTCCAGGTTGTCGCGGGTCTGTTGGTTCATTGCGCCCCGCGCACAGCCGGCGCCTGCCGCGAGCCGCGCCGCAGGCGGAGCACTTCGTCCAGCACGCGGTTGGCGACCTCGAACTTGCTCATCCGTGGCAGCGGGAGCTCGCGGCCGTCTTGGCTGAACAACGTAACGATGTTGGTATCCTCGTCGAACCCGGCGCCACTCTGCGTGATGTCATTGGCCACAATCAGGTCGGCGCGCTTGGCTTCGAGCTTTTCCCGGGCGTGTTCGGCCATCTGATGGGTCTCCGCGGCAAAACCCACCAGGATGCGGTTGCCCTTTTCGCGGGCGAGGTCGGCAAGGATATCCGGCGTGGGTTCGAGCTCAAGCGTCAGGCGGCCTGCGCCCCGCTTGATTTTCTTGGCGTGCTGCGTCACCGGGCGATAATCGGCCACCGCGGCCGCCTTGATGATCACCGTACACTCGGCGGCGCGCTCGAGCACGGCACGGTGCATTTCCTCAGTGGTTCGCACCGAGATACGCTCAACACCCCCGGGCGCGGCCAGCGAGATGGGCCCGCTGACGAGGATCACCCGGGCGCCGCGGCGTGCCGCGGCATCGGCCAGCGAGTAACCCATCTTTCCCGACGAGCGGTTGGTCAGGAAACGGATTGGGTCCAGGTCTTCGCAAGTCGGCCCGGCGGTGACCAGCACCGTTTCGCCGTCGTAGTCGTGCCGGATGCGCAGCACTTCGCATACGGCCTGCGCGATGGCTTCGACGCCGGCCAGCCGGCCCGGCCCGCTCATCCCGCAAGCGAGATAGCCTTCATCCGGCTCCACAACTCGGACGCCTCGGGCACGGAGCGTTTCGAGGTTTTCCTGCGTTGCCGTGTGCTCCCACATGTTGACGTTCATCGCCGGCGCCACCACCACCGGGGCAGTCGTCGCCAGATAGAGCGTAGTCAGGAAGTCGTCAGCGATGCCGCGGGCGAACTTGGCCAGGACGTTGGCAGTGGCCGGGGCGACCACGAGCAAGTCGATGCGCTGCGCCACGGCGATGTGCTCGATGGCGCTCTCGACGTTCGCGGGCGCGCCCGCGTCGCCGCCGAACATCTCCGTGATCACTTTCTGTCCGGTGAGCGCCGCGAAGGTGAGCGGGGTGATGAACTCCTGCGCGCTGCGCGTCATCACCGCCTGCACTTCCAGCTTTTCCTGCTGCAGCCGGCGCACCAGCTCCGCTGCCTTGTAGGCGGCCACGCCTCCGGAGATGCCGAGCGCAATTTTCATGGCTGCGCGCGCTAAGGCTTGCGCCGCTTCCCTTCCTTGTCCGCTTCCCCTTCGGGCCGCTCAGGAAGCTGGTATTCGAGCAGCGCCTTGTTCAATTCTTCCATCGCGATGCGAGTGGGCTTGTGCGAGCGGGGGTGATCGAACAGCGGCTGCGCCCCGGCCATCAACTGGCGGGCGCGGCGCGAGGCCACCACCACATACGCGAATTTGCTTTCCGGTGCCAGGTTGAGAACCGTCATGCGGACGCTAGCCTCCAAAGGATTCCAGGATCTTGCGGATGCGCGCTTCATTGCGTCCGCTGCGGCAGCGGGCCGCGATGGCGATGGCCTGCACTTCACGGCCGGCGCGTTCCAGGTCGTCGTTCACCACAATATAGTCGTAGTCGCGATAGCGCTGCATCTCCTGCCGCGCCTGCTCCAGCCGCCGGGCAATCTCCTCCTCGGAATCCTGCCCGCGGGCGAGGATGCGTCGCTCCAGTTCCTCACGCGAAGACGGCACAATGAAGATAGCCACCGCCTCCGGCAGTTTCTGCTTCACCTGAGCCGCGCCTTGCACATCAATTTCCAGCACCAGGTCGTGGCCTTTGCGGCGCGCCTCATCGAGCCACTTGAGCGGCGTCCCGTACCGGTGCTTGCCAAACACCTGCGCGTACTCCAGGAACTCCCCAAGCCTGGCCATGCGGTCGAATTCGGCTTCGGAAATGAAATCATACCATTTTCCGGGGTTCTCCGCGGGACGGGGCTGGCGTGTGGTGCACGAAATCGAGAACATCGTGGCGGGAAGCTCCAGGATCTTCCCCACCAAAGTGGATTTTCCGGAGCCCGAGGGACCGGACACAATCAAGACCTGCGGCTGCGGCGTGTCCGTCATCGTTATTCGACGTTCTGCACCTGCTCGCGAAGTTTTTCGATCTCGGCTCTGACCTCCAGCGCCAGGTCGGTGATGGCCAGCCCCTCCGCCTCGATCCCCGGGGTCTTGGAAAGCATGGTATTGGCCTCGCGCTGCATCTCCTGGAGCAGAAAATCGAACTTCTTGCCCAGCTCGCCATCGCCGGCCAATAGTTTCTGAAACTGCTCAACGTGGCTGCGCAGCCGGACGAGCTCCTCGCTGATGTCGCCGCGCTCGGCCAGCAACGCCGCTTCCTGGGCCAGGCGCGCCGGGTCGAGCGCCGTATCCCCCAGCAGCTCTTTCAGGCGCGTTTCCAGCCGGCGGGCATACGCTGGCCGGCTGTTTTCGGCGAGCGCTGCAATACGCGCCGCCTTTTCAGCGATGTGTGTGAGCCGCTCGCCCATCTCCTCGCCCAGCAAGCGTCCCTCGGATCGCCGCATCTCTTCCAGGCGCCCCAGTGCTTCCTCGAGGCAAGCCTCCACCTGCGTGGCCAGGCGCTGCCGCTCTTCTTCACTGAGGCTCCAGGCGGGCGTCCCGGCTGCTGCTGCGATCACGCCGGGCAGGCGCAGCACGGCGACTAGGTCGGGTTCGGTGTGCATGCCGAACTGTCGCCGCAGCTCTTCGGCGGCCTTCAAGTAGGCCTCAGCCAGCTCGCGGTTCACCTGGACGGCGGACGGACCGGCCGGTTCGAAGTGCAGGGTGACGTCAATATGCCCGCGGCGGATGCGCTCGCGAACCATCTGGCGGATGCGGGGTTCAAACACCTCGAAGCCCTCGGCGAGGCGAAGATGCAAGTCCAGGAAGCGGTGGTTGACGCTCCGGAGGCTGATGCGCAGCGACCAGCCGTTCTGTTCGGCGCGCGCCTGCGCGTATCCAGTCATCGACTTGGGCCAACTGGTCACGGCTGCACCGAACCGGCCGGGCTGGCAGCGCTGTCGGCATCCGTGAACTGCAGCTCGCAGAGGCGCGCGTAGGTGCCGCCGCGCGCCAGCAGTTCCTGATGCGTGCCGGTTTCGCTGATCGTCCCGTCCTCGAGCACGACGATCTGATTGGCGCGGCGGATGGTGGAGAGCCGGTGCGCGATCACGAACACGGTGCGGCCGACGATCAGGTTGGCCAGCGCGTGCTGCACCAACAGCTCGGACTCCGAATCAAGCTCCGAAGTCGCTTCGTCTAGGATGAGGATCGGCGAATCCTTCAGCAAGGCCCGCGCAATGGCCAGACGCTGGCGCTGCCCGCCACTCAGCCGCTGGCCGCGGTCGCCCAGCACGGTCTGATAGCCCTGGGGCAGCTCGAGGATGAAGTCGTGCGCGAGCGCTGCCTGGGCAGCGGCAAAGACGCGCGCTTCCGGCATCCCGGGCATGCCATAGCAGATGTTGTTCCATACGGTGTCGTTAAAAAGGATGGTTTCCTGGGTGACGATGGCCATCTGCTCGCGCAGCGAACGCAGGGTCACCTCCCGCACATCTACACCATCAATGCGCACCGCGCCTGAGCTCACCGGATAAAACCGTGGCAGCAGGTTGACCAGCGTGGTCTTGCCCGCCCCGCTCGAGCCCACGATCGCGACCACTTCGCCCGCCCGCGCAGTCAGGCGGATACCTCGGAGGAGCGGCCCAGCGGAATCGTAGGCGAAGCAGACATTGTCGAATTCCACGCTGCGGGAAAAAGGAGGCAGGACCTGCGCCCCCGGTGCCTCCGCCACTTCTTCCTCCAGTGCGAGGTAGGCAAAGACCTGCGTGCTGGCCCCCATCGCCTGCTGGTACTGCTGATAGACGGAGCTGAGACGCTTCACTGGCTCGTAGACCTTGAACAGAGCGTAGACGAATGTACCGAACGCGCCGATGGTCAGGAGGTGATGACGGATCTGGTCGCGGGCAAACATCAGCACGAAGACAAACATCAAGGCGCCGATCGCCTCAATCAGTGGGGAGGCGATCACGTGCGCGCCGAGCCAGCGCAGGTTTTCGCGCATCAGGCGTCCCGCCGTGGCGCGGAATTTCCGGATTTCGAAATCCTCCATCCCAAACGCCTTGACCACCCGGTTCCCGCTCAACGTCTCCTGCAGGATCTGGCTCAACTCGCCCAGCCGCGACTGGCTCTTTTCCACCGAGCCGCGAATCCGCTGGCCCAACTTTCTCACCGGCCAGATCACCAGCGGCATCATGAGCGTCGAGCCCAGCGCCATCCTCCAATTGGTCAGCAGCAATACAAGGCTCAGGAAAACCAGGGTGAATGCCTGGCGGAAGAAATCGGAAAGCCACTCCGAGAGCGCGCCACGGACGTGCTCCACGTCGCTGATGACGGCCGACATCACTTTTCCGGTCGGGTGATGTTGGAAGAAGCCGATGGGCTGGCGGATGAGCTTGCCATAGACCTGATTGCGGAGGTCCATGACGGCCGCTTGCCCGACGTACTGCACGAGCATGATGCCGAGGAATTCCGCGACCGCTTTACCAATGAACACCACCACCAGCGAAATCGCGAAGACCGTCCAAACGTAACGAATGCGCTGGGGAAAAAACGCGTTCAGATAGAGCGTCGGTCCGCCGAACGGCAGTTTGACGAGCGGCAGGTTGGAGTCGGCAGCTCCTGGGTTGAGCACTCGGTCCACCGCCGGGGTGATCATCAGGGCGATCAGGCCCTCCGCTAAACCCACCAGGGCCAGCAACACCACCGCCGTGGCCAGCCGGCCGCGGTAGGGCCGGACATAGCCGAGCAGACGACCGAATTCTCCCGAAAGTTTCACCTGCACGACTGGCGGCGCCGCTGGCCGGCGCGCAAATCCGTTACGCTACGAATGCCCCGCGAATTTGTCAAGCCGCCTACTTTTCGACGTCGCGGTGCACCACCTTCGCCGCATAGCCGCGGCGCCCGAGCGCGCGGCGGACCGCTTCGGCCAGCATCACGGAGCGGTGGCGGCCCCCGGTGCAGCCGAAGGCGATCGTCAAGTAACTCTTCCCCTCGCGGATGTAGTGTGGGATCAGATAGGCCAGCAACCCTTCAATCCGCCGGAGAAACTCGCCGGTCTGCGGGAACGACCGGATGTAGCGCGCCACCCGCGGGTGTCGGCCCGAGTACCGCCGCAACCGCGGGACGAAGTGAGGGTTCGGCAGAAACCGCACATCGAAGACCAGGTCGGCGTCGGCGGGGATGCCGAAGCGATAGCCGAAACTCACCAGCGCGACCAGCAGCGGCCGCCGGTCCGGGTTCTTGAACCGCTGGGTGATGAACTGGCGCAGCTCGTGAACATTGAACTTGGTCGTGTCCAGCACCACATCGGCCAGCTTGCGGATCGGAGCCATCAGCTCGCGCTCGCGCCGCAGGCCCTCGCGCACCGGGCGGTCATGGCCGAGAGGATGCGGGCGTCGCGTTTCGCTGAACCGGCGCAACAGCGCCTCATCGCTGGCCTCGATGAAGACCAGCTCGGCTTGCTGCTCGCGCCGCAGCTTGCGGTAAATGGCCGGCAGGCGTTCGAGCTGTTCGCCCTCCCGCGCGTCCACCAGCAGCGCGGCGCGCTCGATCTCCCCGCTGCCGTGCACGCGCAACTCGCTAAACGTGGGGATCAGCTCGACCGGCATGTTGTCAACGCAATAGAAGCCCAGGTCTTCGAAGGTCTTGAGCACCGTGCTCTTCCCCGAGCCGCTCAGGCCGGTCAGGATCACCAGGTGCCCGGAACCGTGCGTCCCTTGGCGCTTCACAGCCTGGCGCGCCTAGGCCTTCACCCGGCGCTGGTGGGTGCTGGGAATGCGCAGATCTTCGCGGTATTTGGCGACGGTGCGGCGCGTCACGTGGATGCCGGCTTCGTCGAGCCGCTTGGCGATGTGGTCATCGGTGAGGGGGTGGGCGGGGTCTTCTTCCTCGATCATCTTCTTCACCACTCGCTTCAAGGTGTGCAGCGACATCGCGCCGCCCTCGGGACCGTTCACCGATTCGGAGAAAAAGGAGCGCAGCTCCAGCACGCCCTGCGGCGTGTGGGCATATTTGCTGGCCACGGCGCGGCTGACGGTCGAGGGGTGGACGCCGACCTCTTCGGCCACCTCCTTGATCATCATTGGTTTGAGCTGGTCGGCGCCGTGGTCGAGGTACTCGCGCTGGCGGCGGATGATGGCCTCGCAAACCCGCAGGATGGTGTGCTTGCGCTGCTCGATATTCTTCATCAACTGGATGGCGGCGCTGAAGCGCTCCTTGACGTAGTTGCGGACGTCGCGGTCGGCGGCATCGCGCGCCAGCAGACGCCGGTAGATCGGACTCAACCGAAGCTGCGGCAGGTCGTCCTCATTCATGAACACCTGCCACCCGTCGTCCACCCTGCGGAAGTAGACGTCGGGCTCCACCAGCCGCGCCTCGGCCTTGTTGTAGCGCAGGCCGGGACGCGGATCGAGCTTCTTGATCACCTCCACCGCGCGCTTGACCAGCTCGATCGGGCGGTTCAGCGCCCGGGCAATTTCCTTGAGCTGGTTGGACTGCAGCTGCTTGAGGTGGTCGGAGACAATCTGCTGCGCCAGGGTGTTCTGCGGGTCGAGCGTGTGGAGCTGCGTCAACAGGCACTCCCGCAGGTCGCGGGCTCCCACGCCCAGCGGGTCAAACTCCTGCACCACGGCCAGCGCCTCTTCGACGTCGTCCATCGAGTAGCGGCCGTTCTGCGAGAGCTCTTCCAGAGACATGGGGCGGCCGTCGGCGGTCAGGTAGCCGTCCTCGTCGAGGTTGCCGATGATCGTCTCGGCGATCTCGCGCACTGTCTCGCTGCATATGGTGACGCTCAATTGCCAGGTCAGGTGCTCGGAGAGGCCCTGCGGCGAGGAGAGAAACTTGTCGAACGACGGCCGCTCGATCTGCTCGCGCTCCCGGTGGTCCGCGCCGGCGCCGCTGTCCAGGTACTGGTTGAAAAACGACGCGATGTCGAATTCATCGAAGGGATTGGCGGCCTCCGTCTCGGGGACCTTTTCGGTCTCCGCCTTCACGAAGGCCTCATCGCTGTAGTTTTCGCTGACCACGCCGTCGTCACTCAGCTCTTCGAGCACCGGATTGGCGATCATCTCCTGGTTGATCATCTCGCGCAGCTCGAGCCGGTTGAGCGCGAGCACGCTGACCATCTGCACCAGACCGGGCGTCAGGATCTGCTTCTGCGCTAGCTTTAGATGAAGTTTGGGCTGGAGCCAGCTCATGGTTTTGCTTCGCGCATCCCGCTCGGCGGGATCAGTTCAGCCGGAAATGGTCTCCCAGATACACGCGGCGCACTTCCGGGTCATCGCTCAGCTCACCCGGAGTGCCGGCGCGAAAAACCTTGCCGTTATGGATGATGTACGCGCGGTCGGTCACGTTCAGCGTCTCGCGGACATTATGGTCGGTCACCAGCACGCCGATGCCTCCGGCGCTCAGGTCGGCGATGATCTTTTGAATGTCCACCACGGTCAGCGGGTCGATGCCGGAGAAGGGCTCGTCGAGCAGGATAAACGTCGGCTCCAGCACCAGCGACCGGGCAATCTCCACGCGTCGGCGCTCCCCGCCCGAAAGCATATGTGCCCGGTTGTACCGCACCGTCTCAAGTCCCATCTGCGCCAGAAGCTCCTCCAGCCGGTCGCGCTGCTGCTCCGGGGTGAGCGGCAGAGTCTCCAGCACCGCCAGCAGGTTGTCCTCGACCGTCAGTTGGCGAAAGACCGAAGGCTCTTGGGGAAGGTAGCTGATGCCGCTGCGGGCCCGAAGGTACATGGGGAGCTCGGTGATGTCGTCTCCATCCAGGAGCACGCGCCCTGAGTCCGGCCGGGCCAGGCCGACCAGGATGTAGAAGGTCGTGGTCTTGCCCGCGCCGTTGGGTCCCAGCAGCCCAACCACTTCGCCCTGTCCGATCTCCAGATCAACGTCATCGACTACTTTCCGCCCTCGATACGACTTGTTGAGCTCGACGGCTTGGAGTTTCGGCATACTGCGTTCATTTCTCGACCCGGTGTTTCGTCAGCGTGCGCGATCCTTCCTCGGAATCCACGATAATCCTATCATCCGCAAAATAGAAGGTCAATTGACGCCCCGTGGTTGTGCCGCGAGAAGCATCGTAGATCGTGGGGCGCCCGCCGGAAAGCACGAACTTTCCCTCGGCTGCGGTGTAGTCGGCGCGGTCCGAGACGCCGCGACGCTCACCCTGATGGACCGTTACCCCGCCCGTGGCGACGGCGCGCGTAATTTGCTGCCCGCCGGGCCTGGCCCCGGACGCGGCCGCAGACCCGGCGGTAGGCTCCGGGGAGGAGAAGAAAAGTTCCATCGCCGGCGAGCTGATCTGGGCCTGGCGGGAGACCGCATTCACGTTCGTCTCCAGGCGCGCCCGCGACTCCCCGTTCCAGTAGGTCAGGGTAGCGGCACGAACCCGCCAGAGGTCCGGCGCCGCGGCTTGATCCCGCTTTGCCGGAGATGACTTGCCGGGCGAGCCGCCCGGCGAACCGCCGCCCGGCCCGTTCCCCGGCCCGTTCGATGTCCCCGGAGCCTGCAGAAAGACGCCCAAAACGTTGCCGCGGGCGTTCAACTGACGCGCATCTCGCAGCAGCTCAATCGAATCGGCTTCAATCACCGAATCACCCTGCCACAGCCGGGCGTGGCCGGAATAGAGAAGGCGGCCGCCCGGAGAGTTCCCGGTCAAGCGGTCGGAGGAGATATGCGCCGGCTCCGGGGCGAAGTTGGTGACGCCGTTGGGTCCGCCCGAAGTGTCCGTGGAGCGGACATTGCCCTGCCCGTTGATCTCCCCGGAGCGCCGGTTGAATGAAAGCGAATTCGCGGTCGTCCGCATCGTCCGGTCGGTGAGGACAATCGAGCCGGCCAGCGCCACCAGATCGCTCGAGCGCTCGTAGTGGGCGCGGTCGGACCGGGCAGCGCGATCCGCCTCGCGCAGGCGGACGCTGCCGCTCTGCTCCAATTCGGTCCAGTCTCCGCCCCGATCGAATTTCGCAATGAGCTCCTGCGAACTTGTCACTTGCGGGGGGCGTCCGGGTAAGCGTCGCTCAACCTCGGCCCCACCCCGGGCAGTGAGGCTCTTCATCCGGTTGAGTTCACCGAATTCCGCGCTCATCTGCTGGCCGCGGAGCCAGGTCGTTTCCTGTTCAGTCTTGCCTCCGGCCTTGCTCTGCCCCTGCAATTCGAGCGTAGCCGGAGCCAGGGTCTCGGCGCGGTCCAAGCGGCGGCTGCCGGGTGTTGCCCCCGCCGCAAAAAACAGCTGCAAGGCCGATGTTTCAAGGCGCCGCGACCCACCAGCTCCTGCGGCTGGGCTCGTTTGCGCCTTCACATTGCCGCGAGCTGTCATCGTGCGGACCTGGTTCTGCCGCGGGAGCATCTCCAGGTCAAGTTGCTGTGCCTCGAGACCACTCTCACCCGCGGCTCCCTTCCTACTGCCGCGCACGTTGCCGATGGCTTGAATCCTCTCGGCCCAGCCTTCAGGGTGGAAGAAAACGACGAACTTATCGGCGTCGAGAATCGTCTCGCCTTGAGGTTCCGCCGACCGCACCTCCGGCTGGCCGCTGGCCCCGGCCGCATCGGAACGCGCCACCAGGCGTTGGGCGCGCAGATCGGCGTCCAGCTCAAGCGTAAGCTCTCCGGCAGACAGCTCGCGAATCCCCTGCCGGCCGTGCACCGGCCCGTTCAGTCGCAAGCTGCGGGTGTCGCGGCGATACTCCAAGCTCGCGGCGGTGACCGCGACCGGCTCGCCCGTGCCGCCGGCTGAGCCTGGCTGTTTCACCAGTGTCAATTCGACGTTGCGCAGCAGGCGCACGATACCCTCGCGGGAGCTGTAGGTCACCCCGGCGCCGCGGCCTTCCCCGTTCGGAAAGCGGAAGAAAACCGGCCGGTCCGTGTGCGCCTCGCCACTCTTGCCGTCGAAGGAAACGTTACTCGTGGCGATGTGGAGTACACGTTCGCCGGGGCGTTGCTGCGCCTCGGCGGCGCTTTCCAGGTCCAACTGCACCTCGCCCGAGCACACCATGCGGCCCGTGTCGGAGAGATAGTCGCAGGCCTGTGTGTGCATATTGTCATAGCGTTCCCCGGTCGGGCCGTAGCTGGTGATCCACACGTCTTCCAGCAGGTTCCGGTTGCCTTCCTTGAACTCGGTGGCACGGGTGGCGCGCACAGTAAACAGAGTGCGCCCCTGGTCAACCTTGGAGAAGGAAAACCCCGCCGAGCGCTGCTGCACTGTCGGCGGCACAGCCGGCGGCGCCTTCTTCGCGGCCAGACGCGCTTGCCAGGCGCGGTAGGAGTAAACGCCGGCAACGATCCCCGCCAGCAGGATGGCGGCGAGGGCGGCATAGCGGGCGTAGCGGGCGGCTAGGCTCGTGCGCATCGAAGCGGAGGCCCTCAAACGGTTAGAAGCCAAGTATAGGGAAATGGTTCCGGGCGAACAAGAACCGCCGGTTGGACGCTAGTGATCGGTTCGCCTGTCTCGGAACGCCTCGTCTAGGGGCTAGGCTCGTGCGCATCAGTTCGCCTGTCTCAGAACGGCTCGTCTAGGGGCGGGCTCATGCGCATCAGTTCGCCTGTATCGGATCGGCCCTTGTAGGGCCGCCCGCCACGGGCGGGCTTGCGCTCACATCGTCTCAGTTTGTAGGGGCGCTGCTTGCTGCCCCCACATCGTCGGGCTGCGCCCACATCGTCTCAGTTTGTAGGGGCGCTGCTTGCTGCGCCCGCATCGTCGGGCTGCGCCCCCATCGTCTCAGTGTAGCGCCCGCCTTCACGCGGGCACTTGTCATTCTCAGCCCGCCCCAGGCGGGCGGGCACAGCTCCCCCACCTCTGTCTTAGAGGACGAGTATAGGCGAGGGGTTGGCGCCAAACAACTGCGGCTCGCAGCGGGCTCTATCAGCCAGGGTTTGGAGCGCGGCGGCCGCCGCCTCCTTGGTCCACCCCAAAGTCGTTCCGTACGTGGCTGCAAACGCGTTCCTTAAGAACCTTGCAAAGCCGAACTCTGGTCGGGACCTAGTTCTTAAGGACATAGAAAGAATCAAGGACTAGTCGGCGGGGCGCATTGACCTATTGATTGGATAGTTCGCCTGTGGTAACTATCTGGCCCAGATTCAACTGTATATAAGAACTCCAATCTTGCACAAGGAGTTCAACAATCTTGGGCGATCTGAATAGCTTGGCCTTTCCAGTCGCAGCCCCGATTCAGGCTGGCACGATTCCGGAAGGTAAGGTCGTTGACTTTCTGACTGGCGCTCACGTCAACGACACACCTGAAGAGTACGTACGTCAGAACATCGAGAAAGCGCTAGTCAGACAGTACCGATACAACCCAACCGACTGTGAACCGGAAGTATCGATCAGGGTTGGTTCCTCTCGCCGGAGCGTGGATATTGTTGTGTTTTCACCAGGGTCTCAGCATACACAAGAAAATGCGTACGTTCTCTTGGAAACCAAGAGGGTAGGAATTCGACCCGGCGATAAGAACGAGGGGATCGACCAACTCAAGTCCTACATGGCTGCTTGCCTTAACGCCAAGTACGGTCTCTGGACCAATGGTGAGGATAGGTACTGCTTCGCCAAGCGTGTCCGCAACGAAGTTCTTCAGTTCGAAGAGATTGTCAACATTCCCGCGGTGGGTCAGACAGAAGCAGACCTCCAACGTCCCCGTCGCAAGGACCTAACGCCTGCGACGGCGGACAATTTGCTTTTTGCTTTTCGACGGTGCCATAACTACATCGCTGGAACCGAGGGGCTTCAAAAACCAGACGCCTTCTGGGAATTGCTGAAGCTCATCTTCTGCAAGATTGAAGATGAACGCTCCGGGAATCTCCAGTTCTTTGCTACGCCATCAGAGCTCTCCAGCGCGATGAGTGCTGCCTCTGCAAAAATGCGGGTGCAGAAACTCTTTGCCGAGAAAGCTGTCAGAAAGTATACGTCCATATTTGTGGGTGCCGATAGGGAAATAAATCTGAAGCCCAATGTTGTCGCCTACGTAGTGTCTCAGCTTCAAGGTTACTTGCTCCTCGCCTCGCCGGTAGATGTCAAGGGAGTCGCGTATGAGGAAATCGTCGGTCACAATCTTAGAGGGGACCGCGGGGAATTCTTCACTCCGCGAAACGCCTGCCGAATGGCGGTAGCCATGCTGGCCCCCCGGCCCACGGAGCGACTTCTTGACCCGGCATGTGGCACGGGGGGGTTCCTGATAATTGGGATGAACCACGCACTACGACAGATTGAAGAGCTAGAACGCTCGCAATGGGCTGATCCCAACAATGGCACGCAGACGGAACTCCAAGAGCTATATAGGAAGAGAACCGAATACCTCAATACGCGCGTATTTGGAATCGACCTTAATCCGTCACTTGTTCGTGCGACAAAAATGAACATGGTAATGAACAATGACGGAGAGGGAGGGTTGTATCAGGCCAACAGTCTTGCGAATCCTCATACGTGGAAGCCGGAACTCGCCAAGAAGGTGCCATTAGATACCGTCGACGTGTTGTTCACTAACCCCCCATTTGGGGCGAACATTGTTTCGTTTCCATTCCCCGAAACGAGGAGATCGAAAGCTGCAAACTTGTGTCGGGGATGATACTGCAGACCTGCTCGGGCAGAAACCTTGGACCGGGAGTGATTGTCGACAAGTATTTGGAACAATTTGTTATCGGCTCCGATATGTTGCGCATAGAAATCGACGATGAAGAACTCCGATTCTACGTTCTCGCTTACTTACAGACGGCAATCGCTCAGGCTCTTCTCCGGCAGGGGAAAACAGGGTCGGTTATCGATCATCTATCCCCTGACCACGTTGGCGAGTTAGAGATTCCACTTCTGGATCAAGGACTCCGGTCGTCGATCGCGGCCGGAATGAGTCAGTCCACGAACCTGCGGGAATCCGCGCGGCTCGCCTTGGGCGCGGCGCTAGAGGAATACGAAAAATCTCTGCCGCGACCCAACAGGCAGGCGCCCTTGAAGTCGGGCTGGACTGTTGGCCTAAAAGACGTGTCAGGACGCCTTGATGCCGCCTTCTACGACCCGTTGGTGGGACTCACCAGAAACGCATTGCGGGCAGCTGGCGGCAGGCCTGTTAAAGACGTCGCGGAAGTGCTCAAACCACAAGGTAGGTACAAGACTCGCTATGTTGAGCGCGAGTACGGGAAACCCATACTCTCGGGAGCGCAGGTCCTTCAATTCAAGCCCATCAATCTGCGTTTCATGCCGGAGAAGGCGTTTCAGGACGTTTCAAGATATCAACTGGCGACCGGCTGGATTGCTTTCCAGGCAGACGGTCGTTTTGAGGAGGCCCTGGGCTTTCCGGTCATGGTTACCAGCGACCGGGACGGATGGCTGGCAAGCGGTCATGTCGGCCGCCTCATCCCAAGAGAGGGAGTAGAGCCCGGCTGGCTGTATTTGGCGGCTCGCACTTGGTGTGCGCAGATTCAGGTCAAAGCCTTGGCCTGCGGTTCAGTGGTAGACGCCTTATACCCGACTGATTTGGAGGAAGTAATTTTGCCTCCCAAACTCACAGTCGATAGTTCCGGAATCTCTAACGCTTGGGAGATGTTTGCGGCGGCTCAACGCGAACAGGACGCGGCTGTTCAGCTCATTGAGAGTAAACTGATTGACATAATGAAAGGCTTCTACCCATGCCAGGAATTACGAGAAGACGAATAGGTGAGCTCCAGCGGGGGCTGCTAAGAATCCTTTTACAGCACCCGGATGGCTTGGCCGCCAACGAAGTCCTTGAACAGCTCGACAAGCTAGCCCCCTGAACCCGGTGGGAGTCCCCAGCGGGTACAGGTGTGCTCTCTCGCTCTCTTCCAGAATGTTGGCTTGAGTTACCCCGTCCGACTCTTCTGGGGTGAACATGGAATGCAAAGTTCTCTGTCGCGCTAACATGAGTCGCTTACAAGAGGAAGGTGCAACCATGTCCGCGCCTTCGAAGCGATTGCTCATCGTTCTCGTCGGGGTAGTTGCCTATTTTTTCGGCTTGGACTTTTTCTGCTCTAGGTAACGGGCATGCTCGTAGAAATCCACGTCGGCGCGACGATCCCTTTTAGGCGGAACAGGCGGCAATCCGAGTCTCGCACGGATTTTGGGCGGCAGGTCATCGAGGTCAATCCATCTCACAGACACGGCTCCCTCCGGGCCAGCATTTTTGTGCCTATGGCAAGTCGAGTGTACTTGAACGGCGACTCTCGGCCAACCCCAGCCAGCGACGGACGCGCGGGATGCGTCCCGGTCCGGTTTCGGACTCCGATGGCCGCCACGGCTCTCAACTCCGCATCGTCGCCACTCTAAATCCCATTGACATAAGATTACTGCTGAGGTAACATGTGCCGCAAAGTTCGCCAAGAGCTTTGCAAATCTGATTCAACCTGGACTATGGCCTGTGCGCTCTGAGTTCTGCACTTTCGACGCTGAACTCTCAACTGTCAGCTCCCAACAAGGGCTATGTGCCTAGTCCTTGCACGCAGGTTCTTTGGAAATGCAAACTCACCAAGAATGTCCGCCGAGGCGGCTAACCCCTTTAGAATACGCACTTACGAAAAAGGGCCTCGTAAACCCTTTGGAATCCGCACTTGCAAATTCATTGCACTTAAAGTCCCCTGGAATGAACACTTGCAGAAAAGGGGGGGGGTGGCTCCTGGTACAGACCGGGCGGATGCCTGACAGATTGGACCGGGAGCAAACCTGACACTGTTAGCCGGTGATCTGCGCGCCGCTCCGCGTGGACTAACGGGGACTCAACTCCGTCTCGACAAAGACTTCGTGGGCCAGGCCCAGGTCGCGGGCCGAAGGAGTCACAATGGTCTTTGGCCCGATGAAGATTTTTTCCTGGCGGGTGATGGCAGAGCGGACGTCGGTTTCGCTCACAAACGTGGAGATATTGATTTCAGTTTTCGGCGGCGTCGGGGCGCCCGCCGCGGCGGGTGAAGCGGCCGGCGCCGCAGGGATCGCAGGCGGACTTGCGGCGGCTGCGGCGGCTTTTTCGCGGAATATCCGCGAAACGATTTCCGCAGCGGGAGAGGACGCAGCCGGAGTC
>JBASRK010000214.1:0-8780 GCA_049273775.1 Candidatus Acidiferrales bacterium | reverse complement strand
ATCGAGAGCAGAACTTTGGGCGAAGGCTCGATTGCGGAGGGCGAGTACGTCCGAAACATGATGCAGGCAAGGCTTTGCGACGACCAGACGGCCCGCTGGGTGGAGGTGTGCTATTGCCCGACCCCTCTGCTGGAGGAGCGGCCTTACTGGGAGGAGTATTTCCAGTTGACTCGGGTTCAGGACGCGCATGACCGCCGGCGCTGCCGGGATCAGAACGGCTCCGAGCCCTGGGCCTGCGGTTCCTGCGATTGTACGGAGCGTCTGGAGCGGAAACTTGAGACGATTGGAAAACCGTTCTTCGAGTCACTCCGGCGCGGATCGATCTGACCAAGGCGATGACCCACTTCGAGTTGCTTGCGGGGAGGGCCTGATCCTAAGAAAGTGCCCGGCAGTGTGGCCAGGCGGGAGTCAGGTTCTAGTTTGGCGCCCAGCTCAGCACAGCCTGCCAGTTGCCGTTGCGATTCATCCAAATCGAGGTTGTGTAATAGAACTTGGCGGGCAACGCCTGCCCTTTGTAGACCCCTTCGATTCTGACCTTGTAAGCGATCACGGCGACGTGCCTGTCCTGTTCCATCACTCGAACATCATCCAACCAGTAGCTTGTGATGACGCCGTCGTCCAGAGTCTGGAGAGCTTCCGCCTTGCCTTTCACGCCGGTATCTGAAACTTCCTTATAATCGTCCGCAAGAAGTGAAGTCAGCATGGACTTGTCTTTGGTCTTGGTGGCCTCCCAAGTAGCCTTCTCACGGGCAATGATCCCCTCGGCCAGCCGTGGATCGCTTGTGGCCGACGCCCGAAACTCCGCCGGCGCGGGCTCTCCGACCTCGGGTACTTCCGGTTCCCTTGTCCTGAAAGCAGCCAGAGCAAAACCCACGGATGCCGCCACCAACACGAAGATGACAAGTAGCCAGAGGACGATTCCGACCATGGCAGCCTCCCCCCGCGTATGAGGCGTGTAGGTATGCCCGTGAAGATACGCACCTAAAGCAGTGATAGTCAACTCAGGCTTTCATGGCTGAGCCGAGGCGAAAGGAATCAGCATCGGGAAGCCCAACTGAAAGTTTGTGGGAAGAACGGAGGCGTTCCACTCACCCTGAGCGGCGGCGGTATCTCTTGTTTCACATTTCTATCGCGTGAGATATAATGCCGGCGCATCCTTCTGTGGAGAAGGGCACTCTGAGGAGGCAAGAATGAAAAAGCGAATTTTTGTTTTGGCCTTTGCGTTAGCTTTTGCCGTGGGGCTCGCTTGGGCGGGCGGCGGCCACGATCAAAAGATGGATGTTGCCGGCCACGTGGCCAAGCTCAAGGCCGAGCTGAAACTGACCGACCAGCAGACCGAGAAAGTACGGGTCGTGCTGGAAGACATCCACCAGCGCAAGATGGCAGCGAAGCAAAAAGCTGGTGGGCAAGATTCAGCCGAATTCCAGGAGCAAGTCAAGAAGTTGATGGCGGAGCGCGACACCCGGCTGAAAGAGATTCTGACGGCAGACCAGTTTGCACGTTACCAGGAGCTTCAGGCCAAGCATGCCAAGGAGAGGGAAGCGCCGCAGAAAAAGTAGCGCGATATTCTTGCTTCGGACAAAGCGAAGAGTTGTGGCCGTCCGCGAATGGATTTTTAGAAGGACCTGAATGGGCCGCAATTCTGCGGGGACCAGTGCGGGCCTGAGCCGACCAGTACTTGCGGAGGGCTGCTGGGTCATCCAGCGGGGCGGGGTGCATCCGAACGGGGATGTCTGCTCAGGATGCGCCCTGCGTGCGTGGGAAGGGCATCTCAGCGGCGTCCACGACTGTTCGCCGCCCGGCCGAGCGCTTTCCTCTCGCCGGGGCATTCTGCAGCCCAGCTATCGCCCATTGTTGCCGACTATCCTGGCGGCCGTTGGTCTTGCCGCCTGGTGCAGGGTAGTGCGTGCTGTTGGTCAGCCCCGGCTGCTGATGTCACGGAAGTCGCGCCGAGCGGGTGTTTGCACTGCAGGGTTGCAATGCCAGCAAGAAGTAGCGTATGATGACCGCGCTCGCCCGGGTTTTTGGATCCCCTGAAACGGTATGCTGCGCACAGGTTCGGTTTTCCCGGCCTGCTTTTCCCTGTGCCGAGAAACACACAAATAGATTCACGATCATAAGAGGGAGGATCAGTGATGAAGCGCACAATCGCAGCGATTCTGGTGTTGACCGGCGGGCTGTGGCAGGCGGGCTGCGCGACAAAGAAGTACGTGGCGCAGACCGTGGATCCCGTCAAGACCAAGGTGGACCAGGTGGCGGACCAGACCAACAGACAGGGCAGCACTCTGGACGAAACGCGCAAGCAGCTCGAGCGCACCGAGACCGATCTGAGCGCAACCACGGAGAAAGCCAATGCAGCCGATAGCCGAGCCACCGATGCTCTGGCCCGGGCCGACGCCGCGGGCCGCAAAGCCGATCAAGTCTCCAGCGAGCTGCGCGAGACGGTGGCAAACCTGGACGACTACAAGGTGGCCGGCGAGGCGACTATCAATTTCAAGTTCAATTCGGACAAGCTGACCGATGAGGCCAAGCAGCAACTCGACCAGCTCGTCGCCGAGCACGGCACACACCGGCGCTACTTCATCGCCGTGGAAGGTTTCACCGACCGAACCGGCTCGGAAGACTACAACGCTCAGTTGAGCCGCCGCCGCGCCGACCGTGTGGTGCAGTACCTGTTGACCAAGCACAATCTCCCTCTCTACCGCATCCATATGATCGGGCTGGGCAAGCAGAAGCCAGTGGATGAGGGGCGCACGCGCGCGGCGCTGGCCAAGAACCGGCGCGTCGAAGTGACCGTCTTCGCCGCTGACTCCGCGGTTACGGCGATGCAGGAGAAGAAGCAGGCTCCCACAAAGCCGCAGCAGTAACCGGCCGCAGGCACTGCCGAGAGTCGCAGCGTCCCCGCCGCCCATCGAGGCTGGCTTGCAGGCGGCGTGTCGCGGCGGCCGCCTCGCCGGCTCGTCTTGTGGGCCGGCTGTGAATGTGCGCTATCTTTTGCGCGCCGCGGGGTTGGCTTGTGCGAGGGTGACCCATCAGCGGGACGCGTCTTTCCGCTAATGGCGGGAATCACGCAGCAAACATCTGGTCCGGCCGGTGGGCCTGCGTCGTGGAAGTATCATTTTCGGACTGGGGGAAAGGCAATGATGAGTCTCACGCGAGGCGGTATTTGGCAGGTTCTTATCATGGCTCTTGCGCTCGCGCTTCCTGTCGCGGCCGCGGCCGATACGCTGGAGCTGAAAGGTGGCCGCGTCGTCAACGGAAAATATATGGGCGGCACGCAAACTCAAGTCCGCTTTGAGGTCGGCGGAAAGATTGAGCTGTATCCGGTCGAGGATATCGTGGCGATCACGTTTACGGGTGATACCAGAGCCGCCACAGCAGAACCGGCCGCGGAGCCGTCGGGCTCTGCGGAACGCGTGACTGTGCCTGCGGGGACGCGCATCCTGGTGCGCATGATTGACACCGTGGACTCAGAGAAGAACAAAGTCGGCGATCGCTTCCGCGCCAGCCTGGAACAAGACCTGATGGTCGGTGATACCGTAGTGGCGCCGAAAGGCACGGACGTGTATGGCCGCCTGGCCCAAGCCACCGAGGCGGGCAAGATCGCGGGGAGATCTGAACTCAAGCTCGAACTGACCGACATCCTGATCAACCAACAGTTGCAGCCCATCGTGAGCGGGGACTACGCAGTCTCCGGGAAGTCCCGAGGCTCCGACAGCGCCAAGAAAATCGGCGGAGGCGCTGCGCTGGGCGCGGTGATCGGCGCCATCGCTGGCGGGGGCAAGGGCGCGGCGATTGGCGCGGGCGTCGGCGCGGGCGCGGGCACCACGATTCAGGTGCTCACCCGGGGCGAGCAGGTCCGCGTGCCAAGCGAGACGATGCTGGAGTTTCGCATCGAGCAATCCTTCACAGTCCAACCGGCTCACCCTCCGGCTCGTTAACCTCGGCGGCACTGCCGAGCGTGATTCTCGCGGGATGCGTGTCCCAACAGCACACCAGCGCGCAAAAACCCCTTGCGCGCGTGCGGGGCGCTGCGTAAGATTACGAGAAAACAAACGAGCTTGTCCGGTGCCAAAAGAGAAGCCCAAGGTCAACATCGGCGAAGTTATCCGCAGCTACCGCGGCCAGCGCGGGCTGTCGCAGGGCGACATCGAGCGCCGCACCGGGCTGCTGCGCTGCTATCTCTCCCGCGTCGAAAACGGTCATACGGTTCCTTCGCTCGAGACCCTGGCCAAGATTGCCGAGGCCATGGACATCAGCCTGGCCGACTTCTTCCCGGGGGCCGAGACGCCCCGCGACCGCGACACGCAGAAGATGCTGGGAGAGCTCTCCGATGATGAGATCCGGTTCCTCTCCGAAATCAAGAAGTACAGCTCCACCCTCTCCGACGGCGATAAGCGACTGGTCCTGGCCATGATCCGCAAGATGGCCACTCTGATCCCCCCGCCCCCGCGCAGACCCAGCCAGCGCCGGTCGGTTTTCTAGAGCGCGAAACTCGAAAAGCGAAACTCGGACGGGCGAGAGAGCAAGTGTTCCTCTGAGCCTGTCCTGTGGCTATCGAATTTGTGTTGTGGAAGCTTGCTCCCGCTTTCGGAGACCAAAGGCGTACCAAGAATCGGCGGCAAGCCGCTGAGCTCGAAAAAGGAGGGGCGTTAGGAGGAGGGTTGGGCTCCGCCGGTCGAGCCTTCAGCCGCTGTGGGCGAAAGCCTTAGCAGGCTGGAGAGGACTTCGGAGAGCGTCACGCCAAACTGCGCCCACAACCGTCGTTTCAGGCTGCGGTAATCCTGTGCGCCGCTGAACACGTCCGCCATCAGCTCGCGGAAGGTGGCGCTGCGCTCGACAAATTGGATCATGCGAGTAGCTACGGCGCCGCCTAGAAAGCGCCCGCGGTAGAACCGCCGGGCAATACGCGTGGCGAACTCCAGATCAGCCGAGAAAGCGGCGCGCACCCGCGCCGGGTAACCCTGCGGATTGCCGGCGGCGAGCGATTGCGCCAGCAGGTCGCCCGAGCGCAGGGCGTAGTACAGCCCTTCGCCGGTGATGGGATCCACCCACGCCGCCGCGTCTCCTACCAGCGCCCAGTTTTTTCCCACTACGCGCCGCGCCCGCAGCGTCTGCGGCTGCGGCGAGGGTAGCACGTGGCTGTAGAAGCGCGCACCGGCCGTGCCGATGCCTTCCCCGTGCATGAATTCGTGCAGGTGTTGCCTGAGCTCCTGGCTGGTATGCCGCGCCATGCTGCCGCAGATGCCCACCGAGAGGTGGTCGCAGCGCGGAAACGACCACAGATAGCCCTCGAAACGCCGCAGAAACTTTACCCGGATGGCGTCCGCATGCGCTGGTGCGAAGTAGCCGAGCGTCATCTCCAGGTCGTTGGGTCGGAGCGGCCGCGTATCGGGGAGCAGGGTGTTGCGCGCCCCGGCGGCCAGCACGACGAATCCGGCGGTATGTTCGGCGCCACCGGCAGTCAGGCGCACGCGCTCGCTGGCCGTCTCCACTTGCGTCACCCGCGAGCGCACTACCCGGCAGCCGGCGGCAACTGCGCGGTCGAGCAGCAAGCCGTTGAGCACGGCCCGGGAGTAGATAACGATCGGCTGATCGAGGGCGAGCCGCACCCGGTGGCCACGGCTGGAGATCAATTCAACGGTGCGGATCAATTTCTTGGGGTGGGGCCCGTCGAGCAGGAAGGGATAAGCCTGAATGGCCTTGTGAGTGAGGCCGCCGCCGCAGGGTTTCTCCCAGGCCAGATGCTCGTCGAAGAGCGTAACCTCGAATCCGTCCCGCGCCAGCCGTTCCCCACAGATGGACCCCGAGGGGCCCCCACCAACAATCGCTACTTCCCGCATGCGTGTACCCTGGTCACCCATCGGTTTCCCGGCCATAGCTCAGACGCCTGGGCACGGAAGCCGGTTACGTCAGCGGAAAAACGGCCGCAAAAAACCAGGCAGTCAGTATAGCACTGAACAAAGCTGCCGCCGCGGGCGAATCGGTGCGCCGCCACGCCGCATCGGCGCCAAGCCGGTCGAGGATGGAGAAGGTCGCCATATACGCTGCCAGCAGCAGGACGAGAACCTGGCCGGCGCCGAATCCGAATGCAATGATGGCGAAGACCACTGCCAACCAGAGGACCAGCCGAAAGCCGCAGAAAAGAAGGAAGCGAAAGCCCCCCTTTCTCTGGCCGGGTGAACCCAGAGCGACGGCTTCGGCAAGAGTATACGGCAGGCAAGCCAGCACCAGCGGGATCAGGCGCATCCAGCGCGCGGCGATCGGCCAGGCATCGGTGAGTTGCCAATTCATCCACAAGGCCATCCCCGCAACAGCTCCGAAAGCCAGCACTCCCGCGAAGACCATTGAGCGCACGTCGAGCTGCAGGGCAGGCTTGGCCTGCTTCCAAAGAAAGGCGAGCAGCATTGCCCCGGTGAGCAGCAGGAAAGACGCCAGGTAGGCGCCGGTCATAAGGTGCAGCCAGCCGAGTGGCACCCAAAAGTTCAGCGCGCCGACGGCCACGAGCGCCACCAACACCCAGCGGAGGAGAGCGTCCACCGCTCCGGGTGGTGACAAGGTGGGCGTGCCCTTCCGTCCGGCCGCAAAGAGACCCGCACCAAGGCCCGCGGCCAGCGGGAACATCATCAGCAGACCCACGAGTCCCAGGGCGCTCCCTGCCACGGGATGCACCAGGGGAGCGGTCGGGATTCTGGTTGCCTCGCCGAGTGCCGCCCGGACCCACCCGTCGACCAGTCTGGCCACCTGCGGGTCATAGAGCAGGCTCGTATGAGTGGAACGAGGGATTACCGCCAGGTAGACGGCGCGCCGCTCCACGAAATCGGCTGGCGCGGTCCGTTCGCCCCCGGCCGCGCGCCGCAGCTCGAAAGCCTGATTCTTCAGCCGAATCAGGTCCAGACTCGCGGAGACGATCAGCAGGTTTGCCGGCATGCGCCGCGGCAGGATCATCGGCGCCGGCGAGATGGCCAGCGTGGCCGGGGTAGGGAAGCGGTCGACCAACCGAATGGCAATCGCGCCGCCCATCGAGTGCCCGACCAACACGGTGCGGTCGAGTGAGATCTCGCCGCGGCGTTCGAGTGTTTCCACGACTTCTGCGGCGCATTGCTCGGCGCGGGCATGTGTGAAGGGCTCTGCACTGTCGCCGTGCCCCGGAGAGTCGGCCAGATAGACGCGCAGCCCCGCAGCGGCGAGCTGCTGGCCAAGGGTCTGCATTATGCGCCGGCTCGCCGAAAGCCCGTGGAACACCACAGCATAGCCGGCCGGCTTCGGTGTTGGCGGCTCGAGTACGCGAAGCGGCGTGCGGCAAGCGTCGTCGAGCACTGTATCGTGCTCCGGACCGCGAGCCGGGCGGATCAGATGGGCTCCCGCGGCGAGGAGAGCAACACCGAGCACCGCGAGACCCCACTCGCGAGGGCCGATTTTTCTTGGTGCGCTCATCGCCAGGCGAGCCCCTCCAGGCAGGGCCGCCGGGCCGCATGATAAAATGAATGTTCGCGCGCGCAGTGAATTCGCTGCGCCAGCCGCGAAAGGAGCTGCAAGTGGGCCAAGTGGTATCGCAAGACGACCTGATTCTCATCGTCGCTGGTCGAAAACGCAATGGCCAGCGCGTCGTGTTCACCAATGGTTGTTTTGACCTTCTGCATCCCGGCCACGTCCGGTGTCTCGAGCGGGCGCGCGCACTGGGCGACCTGCTGGTCGTGGCCATCAACAGCGACGCCAGTGTACGGCAGATCAAAGGCGGCTCGCGGCCGCTGGTGCCGCAGGAGGAGCGGGCTGAAATCCTCGCCGCGCTGGCGGCGGTGGACTACGTGGCGATTTTTGATGCGCCTACGCCTCGCGAGATGATCGCGCGCCTGCTCCCCGATGTGCTGGTCAAGGGCGGCGACTGGGGCCCGGACGAAATCGTAGGCCGAGAAGAAGTGGAAGCCGCCGGCGGGCGCGTGGTTTCGGTGCCGCTCGAGCCCGGTTACTCCACCAGCGGCATCCTCGAGCGTCTCCGAAATCCGTGACAATGCTGCTTCCCTCGATCGCAGAACTCCTTGCGCGGGTCGCGCGCCATCCTGCCGTTGAGCACACCTTGGACGCGCTGCGCCGGGGCGCAGGCGAGACTCGTCTGGCGGGCCTCACTGATCCCGCCAAGGCCATGGTCGTCGCGCATCTTGCTGCGGAATTGCGCCGGCCCGTGCTCCTGCTGGTGGAATCGAACCAGCGCGGCGAGCTGCTGGCCGAGCCGCTGCGGTTCTTCTACCGCGCGCTCAGCGGCAAAGCCGCGTCGCAGGTGGCCCTGCTGCCGGCGCTCGACACCTTGCCCTGGCAAAACCTCTCGCCGCACCCGGAGATCCTGGAAACGCGCGCTGTGACGCTCTGGCGGTTTGCGACCGGCCAGGCGCAGCTAGTGGTGGCGCCAGTGGCCGCGGCGCAGATGCGGCTGCGGGAAGCCGAGTTTTATCGCGGACTAGCGCGTTCGGTGGCCCGCGATGAAGACGTTTCGCTGGACGACCTGGTCGCGCATCTGGCGAGCGTAGGTTACGAACGGCAGGAAACGGTCGAGATGCCCGGGCAGTTCGCCGTGCGCGGCGGTATCCTCGACGTTTTCTCTCCCGAATCGCCGCGCCCGGTCCGCCTGGAGCTGCTGGGAGACACCGCCGAGTCATTGCGCGAATTCGACCCCGGCACCCAGCGCTCAGTCGGGCCGCTCGAGCGGGTGACGTTGCCGCCGCTGACCGAGTTTCCGCGGGAGAGCGAGTTGGTCGAGCGGGTCTATGCGCGCGCCGCCGGGC
>JBASRK010000207.1:0-5184 GCA_049273775.1 Candidatus Acidiferrales bacterium | reverse complement strand
CCCGCAGGCGCCCCAGCGCCTCAATGGCCTTGATGCGCGTGAAGATATCCCTGAGCCGGTCATTCTCTCCCGCGGCAATCTGGAGTAGCACCGGCACCGCGGCGGTCTCCTGCGCCAGCCCGATCTGGTCCAGCATCATCGGCACCACCATCGGGTGCGCCTCCATCACTGCGGCCGCGAATGCCCCGGCGGTGCCACGCACGTCCAACCGCGACAACTCCGATACCGCCAGGTCCTGCAGGTTCCACTCCCAGCTCGGCAGGGCTCGTGGCAGCGCTGCCGCCAGGCGCTCCGGCTCGGTTGCTGCGAGCAGCTTCACGGCCGCCGCGGCGCGCTGGCGACGTGGCTCGTACAAGCGCGCCTCGAGCGCTCCGAGCGCAGGCTCGCCGATCACTCGCAGCAGCCGCGCCATCGCCGGCAGGGCGTCGAGCCCGTTCGGCGCGGTGAGCAGCAGGGCCAGCCGATCGAGCAGGCGCTCCGGATCGCGGCGCAGCAAGCGCGGCAGAAACGGATCGAGCCGGCGGTCGGCCCCCTGGCCGGGGCGCGGCCAGTGAAAAAGCGCCGCGTCCACCAGCTCGACCCAGCGCTCATCGGCGACGATCCGGCCGGCCAGCGTGAACAGGTGCGCGTGCTCCGCATCCCGCGGCGCGCCCTCCAGCGCTTCCACGATGCGCTCGAATTGGGCGTAGTCGGCATTGCTCAGCGCGAGCCGCGCCAGGTTTTCGGTGACGGCTGAGAGCAGCGCGGCAATCCCCGGCGATCTCTCGCCGGCCAGCGCGCGCAACACGCCGCCGCCAAGCTCTTCGGGCAACTGATTCGGCCAGAGCTGTTCGACGACCGGATGCAGCTCGGCGAGGCCCGCGGCGACGGCCCGCCGCGTATTGCCCTCTACCGACTCGAGGCAACGAGCATAGTTGAGTAGCACCAGGCGCGCCTCGCGGGGTGAGGCGCGGTCGGGCGAGTCGTAACCCGCGCCGGCCAATTGTTCGAGGTAGCGGCGGAGCACAGCGGCCGGCACGCACCAGGCGTCGCGGCTGCGCAGCACGGCGGACTTCTCCCGGGGCGGCGACTCGGCCCACAAATTCTCGTATAGGCGCTCGGCGTAGGCTTCGTCGGCCCATTGCGCGGCGACCGATGAGCCCGCCTGCGCTGCAATCGTCTCGGGCTTGCTCGCCCCGGGGCCAGTGGCTCCTGCAGGGACTGTCCGCACGGCTTCGCCGGCCAGCTTGCTTGCCAGCCTTGCCAGGAGCTCACGCAATTCCGGCGGCGTAGCCCGGCCCGAACGGAACTCCTCCCCGACGAACTCCAGCACCAGGGAATCGGCCAGCCGGGCAATGTAGGATTCGTGCGTTTCGGCGTCTCCCGGCGCCAGGCGCGACATCGCTGCGGCAAGCTGGCTGACGGTCCGGCGGTCGGCTTCGGCCAGCAGGGCGTGGAATTCCCGTGCTGCATCCTGCGGAGAGCTATCCCGACCCTGCTCGAGCGGGATAGCGATCCGGGCCAGCAGACGCAGCGCCGCCGAAATCTCTTCGAGCGTTGCCCCGTCGGTTGTTTTTCGGGCTTTTGCGACGCTGGGCTCGCTTGCTGCACCGTCGGGCGTTTCCGCAGCCTCTGGCTGAGCACCGCCGCCATAGACGAGTAGGGCCGCAAACAGGCTCGCCAGCATGGTGTCGACTTTACGCTCCATGGGGCGGTTGATGCGAATGCCTGTGAAGCGCTGCTCGGCGAGCCAAACCGGCCAATCCGGCAAGTGAGTGCGTGAACTTGCCAGCTTCTGCGAAGAGTTCTTGAGAAACCCCGCCAGGTTGTTCAGTTCGCCAAGGTTGATTTCTCGTAAGAAGATCAGCGAGGTGATCCCGCAACGCGACAGGTCCTCAGCCAGGGTGTTCAATTCGCCGCGGAATTCGGGGAGCGATTGCTCCTCCAAGGCCGGAACGACCAGGCAGCCGCTATCTATACGGATGGCGATAGGAGAGAGGAGATCTAGTGCGCCGCGCAGGTTGCTCCCGGCGGCTTCTAGGCTCTCCAGCACGCGAGGGTGGTTTTTCTGGTAGAGCCGCACCGCACCCAGGAGCACCTGGAAGGAACGAAGGAAGCGAACGATAGCAGGCACAGCACCCGGCTTAGCCTGCGCCTCCAATGGCGGAAGAGTGGTCTGAGCAGGCTTCTCCTGGTTCCTCTGTCCCAGGGCTTCGGGACGTTCGGGCTCACCTAAGGTCCACCCTTGAGGCGTTTTCCCCAGGGATTGAATGGTCAACTGCCATCCCCCAACCCCGGGTGTGCCGGGGTTTATCGCATCCCACGCAATGTTATAGCCCAACCCTTTTCCGATGGGCCTGCCGACTGGCCGTCACTCATGGCCCGCAGGAGAGGAAGGCCCCGCCTAATCGACTTGCCAATAGGTCAGCAAGCTTCCTGCCGGGAAGTTTGCCTGCCGAGACCCCCTGTTTACAAGGAAATGCAGCGCTAGAGCCACCTATGGGTAATAGTAAGCGTAGCAAAATGTAACAACGATGGGAGTCCGTTACCCCAGCGTGTGGGGACAATGGCCCAAGGGTCAATGAGTCGGAGGCAGGGAGGGCCGCGGCACCGGACGCGGGACTAGTGCAGAGTAACGCTGACCCGCTGGGCCTGGTTTGCTTCCACCATGATGGTTCGGCGGGCGACTGTATGACCCTTCAGCGAGAGTGTCAGTGTATGCTCGCCAGGCGCCAGATTCAGTTGCGCCGGAGTGCGCTCGCGAATCGAGAAGCCGTCCACCAGAATCTCTGCGCCCGGAGGAGTTGTGATGACCGTGATTCCCTTGGCTGGCGACCCGGTGTTGGCGTCGCCACGGTTCCCGCCGAGGCGCTGGGCCAGTTCGACATCGAGCTGCGTCGGCTCGTTGGCTTTGACCTGCACCTGTCCGGCATAAGCATCGAAGCCGGCCTTGCGCACGGCGATGTTGTAGGTGCCGGGATCGAGCCGCACCGTGGTAGGGGTCGGATCGGGCTGGGGCTGGCCGTTGATGAACACACGGGCCTGCGGCGGCTGGCTGGTGACATAGAGCCCTGGGAAAACGGGCTGGAGCTCGATCCGTTCGTCTACGACGCCCCCGGCGCGCACCTGCAGATTGCGCTGGACCGGCTGATAGCCTGCCTGTTTGACCTCGAGCGTGTAGCGGCCCGGCCGGAGGTTTTTGAACTGGCATGGCGTGCGGCAGTCGGCGACGACGCGGCCTTGCGGCCCTCGGAGCACGGCCGCCGCGCCCAGCACATCGGTGAGGAGTCCAATCTCGCCGCGCCCCGTCGCCGGCTGCGCTCGATCTGCGACGGCGCTTTCGCCCGATCCGGGGCCGGCATACTCGATGTGGTCCACGATGCGAGCCCAGGTCGGCGCGTTGCGCAGCATTTGCAGAAGTTGCCGGTGCTCGCGAGGGGACAATCGGCCCGACAGCGTGAACGTATTGCTCGCCACCTTCACGCTCACCTTGCCACTCAGGCCCGCGTCAGCAAGACTCCGCTCGATGCGCGATTTCAACTCCGCCGAAGGCGATTTGGCCGGCGGTTCCTGTGCCCGCTCCGCCGGCCGCGGAGGAGGCGTTTTCGCAACTGGACTTGCCTCCGCCGGCTTTCCTTCCGGCGACCGCTCATCATGTGGCACGGCCTCCTCCGCGGGTGCCGCGTTCGGAGCGGCCAGCTGCCCCTGCGGTGGCGCCTGAGCTTCGGGATGTCCCTCGGCGGGGAGGGGGGGAGATTGTGCCTGCCGGGCCCTGCCCGATCTGCGCTCGGCGAGCGTGGCGCGGCTGAGCTCCCAAGCATCGCGGACGTAGGGTCCGACGCGGTAGGCGGCGCCGGCGATGATCGCCACCAGGGCCAGCGCCAGCCAGATTCCGCCGCGCTTTTTCTGCGGTTCGGGCTTGGCGACCCCGGCCGTATGCAACGGCAGCGCTCCGGGTCGCGGGCCGCCCAAGGCGGCGCTGCGGGGGCCCACCATTACGGTGGCACTGGCGTCCTCGCCGACTTCGCGGTAGTTGCGCAGCGCTTCCATCAATTCGCGGCAGGTCGCGTAGCGCGCCGAAGGCTCCTTGGCCAGCGTACGAGTAATCACGGCGCTCAGCCCAGGGTGGACTGAGGAATCGAGCTCGCGGGGCGGGATCGGATCTTCGTTGATGATCTTGTAGATGACCGTGGTGATGTTTTGGCCGGGGAAGGGCTTCTCGCCAGTCACCAGCTCATAAAGGATCACGCCCAGCGAGAAGATGTCCGAGCGGCCGTCTACCAGCTTGCCCTTCACCTGCTCAGGCGACATGTAGCTGGGCGTCCCCATGATGTGCGCGGTCTGGGCGGTTCCGAATTGCAGGATCTTGGCGGTGCCGAAGTCGGTGATCTTCAGCGTGTCGTCGGGTGTGAGCATCAGGTTGGCCGGCTTGATGTCGCGATGGATGACGTTGCGCTGGTGAGCGAACTCGAGCGCCGAGCAGGCCTGTTCCATCAGCCGGAGCATGCGGGGCAGCGGGAACGATTGCCCGGCGTCGACCAGCGCCTGCAGGCTTCGCCCTTCGACGCATTCCATGGTGATGTAGAACAGGCCTTCCTCTTCGCCGGCATCGTACACCACCACGATGTTCGGGTGGCTCAGCAGGCCGGGGGCGTGCGCTTCCGTCTGGAAGCGCGCGATCAGCTCGGCATGCGTCATCCCGGTGCCTTCTTCGCTCAGGCGCATCGTCTTGACTGCGACGCTGCGGCCGATCACCGGGTCGTGCGCCCTGTACACTACACCCATGGCGCCGCGCCCGAGCTCGTCGAGCAGTTCGTAGCGTCCTGCTTTGGGCAGTGTCGGCACGTCGTTTCGAGCGCAGAGCCCCTTACGGGATTCCGAGGAAGGCAGATCCTCTCCGCTCACGCATCCCTAGGCGTCGGAATTGCGATGCGGAAGGGCATCGGCGGAACTGGCGCAGAACCACGCAATGCCCTAGGCCAGACGCATCTGCCGGCAGGGAAGGCCCCCGCGTGCAGCGTCGGCCAATTTGAGCTTCACTCGAACATAACGCCAGCGTGGGGAGGCGTCAACGTTCATGAGGTACAGTGTTCCGCAGCAGCAATGGAGAGAGGAAACCAATAGGGAGGAAAGGAAATAGAGGGCGTATAGGTGGCCGGGGGGAACGCTGAGGGAGGAGCTAGCTTTCTTCCTGTATGCCAACGC
>JBASRK010000201.1:0-4621 GCA_049273775.1 Candidatus Acidiferrales bacterium | reverse complement strand
CGCACTGGCTTGGCTCGCGCGCCTGGCGATTGTCCGCCGAGGGGTATTGCAGAGCTCGCCTCTCGACCTACCAATTCTGGTCTACCTCCTGCTCTGCACGATCTCTACGCTACTCGCCCCCTTGCCCGCTTCGAACTGGGAGGGTATGCGCAAGGTGAGTTTAGTTTTTGTGCTGCTGGTTGTGGCGCACAACATTCCGAGTGTGCGGCGCGCCAAGGAGCTCGTGGCCGTGCTATTTTTCGGCGTGCTGGTCAGCATTGCATATACAGGCTGGAACTACGCCGCGGGCATTGGCCTTCGCGTGTACGAGCCTCGGCCCGACAGCGTCTTCTATCGCGCCGGGATTCATGACAAAGATCTCTTTCTGCGGGTGGATGACCGGTTCATTCGCACACCACAGGAGTTTGTGAAGCATTTGGAAGCTAAGCCTCGGGGCGAGCCTCTGCGGCTGCGGGTTGTGCACTACGGGAGCGATGTGGCCAAGGATGCAGTCACATTCATCGTGCCGACGGAGGCACTGCCCCGGCCGGTCAGCCTCGATATGTTGGGCGCGCGCATCGAACGGGGAAGACCCTACCGGGCGCGAGGCTTCTACAGCCACTACGTCAGCTACGCCGAAGTACTACAATTGATCATCGCGCTTGCGTTTGGCTACTGGCTTAGCTGCCGGCACCGCTGGGCGCCGGCCGGACTCGGTCTTGCCGCGCTCGTGCTTGTTTTTGGCGTCGCGCTCGGCGCAACCCTGACCCGGGCATCGTGGTTGGCAGCATCTTTCTCCTGCTCAGTGCAGATCTGGTTTTACGTGCGACGCCGTTGGGTGCGGGCGGTCTTGCCAGCCCTGCTTTTGCTCGCCGCTGCGGGGACGAACATGGCTATGCGCCACTGGCGGGGTGTGAGCGTGTTTGATCCGCGGGAGGGAAGCTCGGGGTATCGCCTCTTGATGTGGCGGGATGGCCTGCGATTAATCCGCGAGCACCCCTGGTTTGGGGTTGGCATGCACACGATCCGGGATTCGTGGTGGAAATTTGATCTTGCTGCCTATCGGCTGTACGGTCTGCGCTCCCACTTTCACTCTACGCCGATTCAACTTGCCGTTGAACTGGGGCTGCCCGCGCTGGCGGCGTGGATGGCTTTGATGGGCGTTTACTGGGTCATGCTGGCAAGGCTGGTGAAGCGTGCCAGCGAACAAGGGGACGCGATGCTCCATGGCTTGACGTTGGGTCTGCTCGGTGGGACCAGTGGCTTTCTGGTGAGTTCGGTCGTACACTACAACTTTGGCGACTCCCTCGTCGTGCTCCTGTTCTGGTTCTTGGCGGGACTGGCTGTTGCGCTACGCCGACGCCTAGTCACAATGGCCGCCTAGCTCGTGCCGCGGACCGACAAGCCCGCCCGGGCCGCGTTTCCTAGAATCTTCAGGACCTCGAGCTACCCGAAGGATGCCGCAGTGGTCAGGTTCAGGCACCTCGACCAAGCAACAGCAGGGGAATCGTTTTCCCCATGATCCAGAGGTCCATCCAGAAAGACCACTCGTTGATATAGCGGATGTCCAGGAGCACCATTTCCTCGAAAGAAAGCTTATGCAGGCCGCTCACCTGCCAGAGGCCGGTGATCCCGGGTTTGCTCAGCAGCCGCTTACGGTGATACTTCTCATACTCGTCGTACTCATAAGGTACGGGCGGCCGCGGGCCCACCAGGGACATCTGGCCGCGCAGCACGTTCCAGAGTTGAGGGAGTTCATCCAAATTGGACTTGCGGATCCAGCGCCCCACGCGAGTGACGCGGTCGTCTTCGGCAAGCTTGTATAGCTTGCGCTCTTCATCGAGAGGCTCGTCCGACTTCATCCATTTTTGAGCGGCAACACGGTGTTTAGTTTCATCCGCGCCCTCATACATGGATCGGAACTTGTACAGCCAGAACAACCGGCCGTACTGGCCATGGCGTCGCTGCCGATAAATGACCGAGCCCGCGCCGTCGAGCTTGATGGTGAGGGCGATCAGAGCCATGACGGGCGCAAAGACGAGCAGCAGAACGGATGCGATGACAAGGTCTTCCACGCGTTTGAGAAACCTCTCCCAGCCGTTTAGCGTGGGTCTCAGCAGGCGAAGCACGGGGAGCGAGCCCACCGTCCCGAATTCCACTTCGCGCACCAGGAGGTCGAAGAGTTCCGGCACAACGTGGACGGTGATTCCCAGGTCGTACGCGTCTTCGACCAGACCCGCGATCTTCGAACGCTCAGACGGAATCGTGATGTAGAGATAGTTGACCTGCTCTTTGACCGCCACGGTCTTGAAATCGGATACGGCCCCGAGGATTGGGGTGCTCAGGGTTTTATCTCCAGATGTCCCGATGCTGCCGGGTCGGTCGTCAAGGAAACCGATCACGGCCACACCGAACGCCGGATAGTCGGCCAAGAAACTGGCCAGGTAACGTCCAACTTTGCCCGCGCCCACTACCAGGGCGATCCGCCGCTGGTACCCGCGGGTGAGCAGCCGCTCGATTTGCCTATGTCGCACGAATCGCCAGCAGGTGAGTGTCAGCAGCAGGAGGGCTTGAGAGCCAAAAAGAACGATGCGCGAAATGACAAATCGTCCGATAAGAAAGCTCATCACGACCCCGAAGACCAGGGTCAGGAACACCACATTGACCAAACCAGCGAACTCGGGAACAAATGAACTCCGGTGGGAGGCGGTGTAGAGCCCGGTCTTGTGCATCAGAATTAGGAAAAAGAGTCCCATGATCCCGGCCAACGCGAAGTGGTCCTGAAAATAGGTGCGCCCCACCAGGTCACGATAGGAGAGGCTCGGCGGGAATTTCAGCACTAGCCCTCTTTCGAAGCGCAAAAGGTACATCACAACAAAAACTGAAAAGAAGATCAGCGTATCCACAGCGACCGACAAGGCCGCCACGCCGATGCGGGGTCCCGGAGAGCGAGAGCGGTCATTTCGGGGTGCCTTCGACGCGCGCTTTTCAACGACTGGGAAGGTAGCCATGGCAAACGATCAATTCGGAACCGCCATCCGGCAGTCTTACAACTTGAAAAAACTTTGGATGGGGTTGGAACCCCAGTAGCTCCATCGGATGACTGTCTCGAATGTTCATCTCAATTGAGAGCAACCTCCAGTACAGAGTCAACAATACAGTTCAAGACCTGATGGCCGGCATCAGGAGGGGGTGGGGCACCCCGCGGTGGTCGCTTTCGCAAACAGATTTCCTCCACCTGGCTCGTGCTGCGCAAGAGCGAAAGCTTGCCCTGCTGGATCAGATAACGGTCCACTGCGCCCAGGCGCCCGCCAAAGAAACTATAAGCAGGCACGCCCAGACAGGCCGCTTCGCGGTTCATCGTTCCCCCGCCTCCAATCATTAGGTCGGCGTGCCAGAGCAAGTTTGATCCATTGAGCACATTTTCCGGAATCAGAAGGTTGTCCCTCGGCCCTAGCTTTTCCGTAATCCAAGCCCCCTGCGACTCCGTCCGAGGCAGCACCAGGGTTTGTACGTCAGGATGCCGCAGCAGATATTGCAACACAGCCCAGAAAAGCCCCTCGCTCTTCGGCGAGTGGTAGTGCGCCATGGTCGCTGGCGGCCGGAGGGCGACCAAAGTCTTGCTCAAGTTGATGCCTGAGGCTTCCAAGCTCGCACGATCCGGTTGGAAATCGAAGACGTATAACTCCTCCTTCAAGCCGGGAAATTTGCGCACCTGGCGCATGTCGAATCCCAGACGGCGCAGATCTTCATCCGGCATCACCTCCGGAGTGAGGATAAGCCGTGCCCACTTTCTGAACGGATAGGCAAACACGTGCTCGTAGTCGAGCAAGACAACCAGGGGAACCCCCAACATTCGCGCCGGGAGGACGGACGCCCGAGCGCCACAGCTTACGACCACACGGAAATTCTGTCCACGGGCAATGCGCCAGAGGCGAAAGCTTCTTGACAGCAGCTCCGCACCTTTGCGGAGCAGGTTCCGGCCCGCATGGCGTCCCACGGGCCTGAAGAGAAGGCCGTGGAGCAGCAGGAGCGGAAATGTTTGTCCAAAATCCCGGGCCGTGAGTTGCACGGCGAACCCTCGCCGTTCCAGTTCCTTCATAATCGGATTCAGAACGAGCACCTGTGGCGCATTGTCGATATCAACCCAGATGTGCACACCCTCTCCTGAAGCGCGACGACCAACTGGCCCAGCGCGGAGAACATCTAGGTCTGTGCTCACAGATCCACAGGAGAGCCCTGGTTCACCATTGATTCCTGCGCCGTTTCGAGCAAGCGCAGCACCTCGAGTCCCGCCCGGCCGTCCGTCAAGGGTTCCTTTCTTTCCGCGATACAGTCAACGAAGTGACGGCAAACCGTTTCCACCGCCTCCGTTTGGTCGATCTTCGGCGCGACCATGTCTCCACTCCGGTACTGAACGAGCAGGCGGTACTGCTCTTCTGCGGTTCGGACGTCAACGCCTTTGTCAAATACCTTGACTTGATTGTCAGGGTCCAGATGGTCGTAGATCACCATTCGGCGGCTGCCGCCGATCATTGTCCGGCGGACCTTGACGGGGGAGAGCCAGTTCAAGTGAAAGTGAGCCATCGTGCCATCGTGAAACCAGATGTTGATGTAGGCCACGCTTTCCAGGTTCCAGTCC
>JBASRK010000197.1:0-19403 GCA_049273775.1 Candidatus Acidiferrales bacterium | reverse complement strand
CCTATGGCAAGACCTACGGGCAGGTGTTTCGGGAGCAAGAGTAAACGGCGATAGAGGATCTGGCTAGGCTTCAGGGACGACGGCAAACCTCGGCCGCGCTGCTTCTACAGCAGAGCGCTCAAGTTTTACCAAAAGGCGATGAGGCAACCGAAGACAAGGCTCTTTCTGATGTGTCGCGTAGGAAAGCGCCGGAGTGCATCGCTGGCCTACTTCTTGCTTCGCGCCTCTGGAATGAGTGCTCGACGCGCAGAGGCACTTGTTCGCAAAGCACGTCCATGCGCCAGGGTCGGACCGGCGTATCGGGGATCTGGCGAACTGTACTTGCGTCAAAGGAAACGTTGGCAGAACCTTTAAAGATACAAAGGTTAGCAGGGTCGCCACAAGCTTCGTCTGAATACGGACTTCTCGTACAGGTTCTAAAAGATGATGGCCGTTTTTCGGACGAAAATCTCGGCGCGCTTACCGGCCTTTTATACTTGCAGATTTGTTCCTGAAAAGATCTCTTTCGTACCAGAGGCCTCCCATGTACGTTCGTGTGGCGTACATGGGGATTCGTGCAGAAGAGCATGCCCCAAATTCCAGCAGGCTCACAGGAGTCATGGCTCGAAACCTAGGTGCGCAGCGAGCAACTAGGGATATATCCGGGCTCCTGATATTCAAATAGCTGAATTTCGCCAACCGAGGTCAACTGCTGCCCAAGAAACACGGCGAGAGCGAAAGGGCCATAGAAGAAAATACGAGTGTGAAGAAGTTGGTATTTCTTCAAAAGCTGGCCAAGATGATCACGAACCCTTCGCGCAAAAGCGCATGCATCGCCTGCCCCTCCGATAGATTGTGCCCCTTGGGACGATGGCGACATGAATGCGAATATCTTCGGTAGGTTCCCGGCGTGCTCTACGTATCGTGTGATGTCCTGGCGGCCGTCGCCCCTGATGTTCAATCCAAGGACAATATCCGAGCCGTCTTGGCTACCGTCAATAACCTCAACCCGCAGATCATATGGAGTAGTCGCTGTGGCATCAGATCTCCAATCGTCCTTCGACGGAGGTTGGGGTATCTCAAATGTCCAGCCACCCACTGTGGGGAAAACAACGCCCATCGCGATGCCGGTTGATAAAGCGCACTTCCCCCGGAATCGAATTAAGCGCTCCTTTCGTTCCGCAACAACCTTCTTCTTAAGAGAAATTAATTCTGGAAGTAGTTCTTTGTTCCACATCTCCGGCGATGGGACCCGCCGTGTCGCTCGCTCGAACTGGGATGACCAGTCCAGGGAATAATCCGCCAGTGGCTCGAATGATTCGCTGGTCCAGTTCTGAATCCAAAGTGTTACCTTCTTCTCGCTCAGACCGCCCGTTGCCACAGCAGCCTCTATGTGTTTCTCGATCTCAGCACGTTCAAGAACGACGCCCTTGTTCGCCGCAATCGCCCGCATCAATTCGGCGAATGCCGGCTGCACCATCGCACGGAGTTTCCCGGAATATTCTGGATGGTTTAATAAACGAGCGATGAAGAGCTCAACGGCCCGATCGTCGTGATGCAGATCGCCGTGGCCCACCTCGATGAAAACCTTCGAGTGAATGAAATCCATGTAATCACCTAGGTCGCTCTTGCGAAGTCGTTCGTCGAGCTCGTGTTTCGTGGGGGCCAGGGCACCCGGCGAATCGTCGTAAAAAGGCGTGGCACCGCGGAACCTGGCAAGGCCCGTCTCAATAGATCGAACGGTCGGGGACAATGACGGGCAAGCTAACGTGAATCGCTTATACACTTGTGCTAGATCTGAATCTAGGCGACTGAAATGCTCGACGACCGATCTAAGTTCGCTAGGGGACACTTCGTGATCTTTGACCTGAATGTGAATGCGAAAAGATTTGCCTGCCTCTGTGAAGCGAATGTCGATGTCGCCAGTGCCCTCGAAGAATAGTTGATGGAAGGACCGTTCTAGCAACCAAATCGGCAAATGACATGCTGCATAGCGCGTTTGGAAATCGAATCCCTTGCCCGCCGTGATACCGCCCACAGACTCTGGGGAGAGTAAAGACCCGCGATTAGCGCCTTATCACCGCCAAGCCACAACCCCCGACTGGAATTTGAGAGAGTTCCCATCGGCACCCCATGTCGGCGCGGCGCTCACTCCATCGGCGTGATCGCGGCTAGGATCTTGGTGCAGGCGCGTTGCCCGTGTCCCAACGACTCCGCCAGCGTTTCCTTGTTGCCTGAATAGAATTGAATGTGGTCACCGGAATTTTGTGCCTTGAGGCTGTGCCACTTCCCGGACGCGCTACACGGAGCCACCCTCCTATGGAAACGTCGCCAGAATCGCCGCTAATGCTTAGCAACGGCCACTCTACGGATGGATTCCTGAAATCTTTGCCTGCAACTGCTGCCAATCCGACGCTGTGCGAACTTGAGTGGCGTCAAATTTTCTCGCGGAGTTTCCGCCTCCGTCCACACCCCTCTGACAATGCCAGGTGGGCAATGAGGCTTCGCGGCTGTGCCCAATTTTGTGCCCACCACCAAACTTCACCGAGTGCTACCAATTGTCCCGACCCGTTTCTGGTAGCTGATCTAAGTGCTGAGCACAGTAGAAGCTGTAACTCTCCAGGACCTTCGAGAGCACTTGGTGACTGTTGCTGCCTAACTCGTTGATTCTTCGTGCGGCGAATCTTTGCAAGCAGGGGGTCGGGGGTTCAAATCCCTCCACGTCCACCAATTCTCTTCTTCCGTTCCAGTCGTCAGCAGATTTGTGGCAGTCACGCTAGGATTCGGGGCGCTCCGGCGCTCTCCCGGCAAGCGAAACCAGCCACCTCGGCCAATTTTTTCTTAGTTATAGACGCCCGGGGCCGCCGCCGCGGAAAAAGAAGCAAATTATGCGACCGTTTGAGAATGCTGGGCATCGAATTAATCGCAGATCACGACTAGATGCCCGTAGGACTAGAAAACGAGCAGATCATTTCGTCATGTGGATTTTCTCCGACACTTGCATGGGGGTGCAACTATGGCGTTGCCTACCCGTCTACTCGGTTCGATTGGACTTAAGATAACGACAGTCGGATTTGGCTCCTGGGCGATCGGGGGAGGCGGTTGGTCCTTCGGCTGGGGATCGCAAGACGATTCCGATTCTCTTGCAACGATGCGCCGTGCCCTCGAATGGGGCATCAACTGGATCGACACTGCCGCCGTTTACGGTCTCGGACATTCCGAGGAAGTAGTTGGCCAGCTTCTCCGTGAGCTGGGGCCGGCCGAACGCCCACTTGTCTTTACCAAGTGCGGCCTCCTCTGGGATGAGCACGACCGGATGGCGGCGCCTCGGCGCGTCTTAAAGCCGGATTCGATCCGGCAGGAATGCGAAGCGTCGCTTCGCCGGCTGGGTGTTGAGCGAATCGACCTTTACCAATTTCACTGGCCGGACAAAACGGGAACTCCGGTGGAGGATTCCTGGGCGGCGATGGCGAAGCTCGTTGAAGAAGGAAAGATTCGAGCGGCAGGAGTATCGAACTTCGATGTCGGTCTGCTCGAACGATGCGAAGCGATTCGCCATGTGGATTCGCTCCAGCCTCCGTTCTCATTGATTAATCGTGCCGCCGCCGCACATGAAATCCCCTGGTGCGCGAGCCACCAAACCGGCGTCATTTGCTACAGCCCGATGCAATCGGGGCTGCTGACAGACACCTTCAAGGCGGCGCGAGTTGCAAAGCTCGCAGACGACGACTGGCGCCGCCACGCGGAGGAGTTCCAGGAGCCCCATCTCAGTCGCAATCTGGCGCTGCGAGACGCCCTACGGCCGATCGCGCAGCGTCACGGCACGACCGTATCTTCGGTGGCCATTGACTGGACTCTTGCCTGGCCGGGCGTGACGGGAGCCATCGTCGGAGCCCGCACGCCGACACAAGTGGATGGCTGGATTCAGGCAGCGGCTCTTGATCTCACACCAGAAGACCTCGAGGAGATTTCTTCCGCGATCACCTACACCAAGGCTGGTACAGGTCCATCACAGCCGACAGGAAAGCAGTCTTCTGCGAGGTCGCGTTCTGGAAAGAAGGCCAGCGCAGCAAGCAAGGCCGGCGCCTGAGCGCAGGGGGTCGGGGTTCAAATCCCCCCACGTCCACCAATCTTCCCCTTAGCTTATCCGTAGTCAGCAGCCCTCTCGCTAAACTCCTTCTTTTCCTTTCCACTTTGACTAGCGTATGATTTTGGGCCAAGAGAAGACTGCGAACCCTCAACCTCGGGCAGGAACCGCCATGGCTTTTCAGGCCAGTGCACGGGAGGTGATGGGCGTGACCCTGATTCACGCCAGCGGAAAGCTCACTCTCGGAGCAGGCGGCACCGCGCTCCGCGACACCCTGCACGTCCTGGTTCACAAGGGCCACAAAAAGTTCCTGGTGAATATGGCCGGGGTGGACTTCATCGACAGCTTCGGCATCGGCGAGTTGGTCCACAGCTATGCCACAGTCCGCAAGCAAGGCGGCGAGCTGAAGCTGGTCCACGTCACCCAAAAGGTTCACGACCTGCTCCAAATCACCCGGGTTCACACACTGTTTGAAATTCACACCGACGAGCAGACCGCCCTCGGCGGGTTTCGATAACCCGCAGGCCTCAACACGTTGGAGACAGTCCGCGGAATCTTGCGATCTGGAGGGCTATTTCTTAGCGCGGCGGAGTCGCCGGGCTTGCCGGGGGGCTGCCGCTCGTAGGCCTCGAACCGGAAGACATCCTTGACGCCCAGAACTTTCAAATCCTGACCGACCGCTCGCGGATTGCACCTTGGTTGCCTGCGGGAGCGATGGTAGAGTACGCCCCCGTCGCTGCCCCTATCGCGCAAAGCAATGTCGCCCACCGAAAAACATGTCCTCTCGTCGCCCGACGCGGCAACCGGCCTGGCCCGCCGGTTGGGGCTATTTGACGCCACGATGATTGTCATGGGCGGCATCGTGGGCGCGGGGATTTTCATCAACCCGTACCTTGTGGCGCGGCAGGTGCACACGCCGGCGCTGATCCTAGGCGTATGGCTGCTGGGCGGGCTAATCGCACTGGCGGGCGCGTTCATCTACGCCGAGCTGGCCGCAAGACTCCCCCGTGTAGGCGGGCAGTACGCCTATCTCCGCGAGGCGTATCACCCGGCGCTGGCCTTTCTGTACGGCTGGGTGCTGCTGCTGGTGATCCAGACCGGCGGGATGGCCGCTGTCGCGGTGACATTTGCGCGCTACCTGCTTGAATTGACTCGTGCGCCTGTGGCGGATTGGCTGGTGGCTGTGCTGGCGCTGGGTGCGCTGACGGCCGTCAACTCGTTGGGCGTTCGCGCAGGGAGCGCGGTACAGAGCGCGCTGATGGTGCTCAAGATCGCGGCGATTGCGGCGCTGGTTGCTTTTGGCTTGCGCGCCGGGGCGCCGCATGCAGCGCCGCGCCATCTGCTCGACCGTCCGGTGTCATTCGACCTGCTGACGGCCATCGGGGCCGCCATGGCGCCGGTGCTTTTTGCCTACGGCGGCTGGCAGACGGCGAACTTTGTGGCCGACGAGGTGCGCGAGCCGCGAAAGAACCTGCCCCGCGGCCTGCTGCTCGGCGTCGCCGGCGTCGTGGTGCTCTATCTGGCGGTGAATTTGGTGTATGTCCGGGCGCTGGGACCCGACGGCCTGGCAAGCGCGAGCACGCCCGCCTCAGCCGTGATGCGATTGGCGCTGGGCGAACGCGGCGCAGCGCTGATTGCAATCGGGATTGCGGTTTCGACGCTTGGCTTTCTCAGCCAGTCCATCCTCACCGCCCCGCGGGTCTATTTCGCCATGGCCCGCGACGGCGTGTTCTTCAAAAGCGTGGCCTGGCTCGACCCGCGCACCCGCGTTCCGGTGGTGGCGATTGTCCTGCAAGGCACGATGGCGATGCTGATTGCGGTTTCCGGACGGTACGAACAGATCCTCAACTATGTGGTCTCAATGGATTTCCTCTTCTTCGGGCTGACGGCGACCTGCCTGTTTGGGTTTCGCCGCCGCGAAGCGCACGCAGGTCCGAGCGGCGGTGATCGAAGCGAGGAGCCGATCCGTTACTCGATGCCGGGCCATCCGGTGACCACGACGCTTTTTATCGCCGCGTGCTGGTTGGTGGTGGCCAACACGCTCTACAAATATCCGGGCAACACCGTCATCGGGTTCGCCATCCTGCTCGCCGGCATCCCCGTCTATTTCTTCTGGGGAGCGCGCCAACGGCGAAGGACCACCCAAGGATGAACCAGCCGCGGAGCATGATGCATTCGGCGTACATGGAGTGGGCGAAGACGCGCGCCCGGACGCGCTTCGATCTGGCGACCAGCGGGCTCGCAAGCTACCCACTGGCGGAGCTCCCGGTGCGGTTGGAGGACTTGGAGCTGAGCGCCCCGGGCGGCTACGGCTACGAGCCGTTGCAGCGCCGCCTGGCCGCCCGCAGCGGCGCCCCGGTCGAGTGTGTGGTCGCCGCCACGGGCACTTCGCTCGCCAATCATCTAGCCATGACCGCCACACTCGAGCCCAGCGACGAAATTCTGATCGAGCATCCGACCTACGAACTGCTGGTGACCACGGCGCGCTACCTTGGCGCTGAGGTGCGCCGCTTCCCGCGCCGATTCGAGGACGGTTTCCGACTTGACCCGGGCGAGGTAGAGCGCTGCGTCACGCCGCGGACGCGGCTGATTGTCGTCACCAACCTGCACAACCCGAGCGGCGCACTTGCGGACGAGCACGCCCTTGAGCAAATCGGCGAGATTGCGCGCAGCGCCGGTGCGCGGGTGCTTGTGGACGAGGTCTATCTCGACGCCGCGGCGTTGCCGCTGCCGCGCTCGGCTTTTCATCTCGGCGAACATTTCCTTGCGACCAGCAGCCTTACAAAGGTGTACGGCTTGAGCGGCCTGCGCTGCGGCTGGGTGCTGGCCGAGCCTGCGCTGGCGCGCCGGATGTGGCGTCTGCAGGACCTCTACGAGGTCATTCCGGCGCATCCGGCCGAGCGGCTGAGCGTCATTGCGATCGATCATCTCGACCGCATCGCCGCGCGCGCCCGGGCGCTGCTCGACGCCAATCGCCGCCTGCTCGACCGCTTCCTCGACTCCCGCAGCGACTTGCAAGCGGTCAAGCCCGCCGGCGGCACGACGGCGTTTCCGCAGCTGCTGCGGGGCAGCGTGGAGGCGCTCTGCACGCTGCTGCATGAAAAGTACGAGACCTCCGTTGTGCCGGGAAGGTTTTTCGAGCTGCCGGAACATTTCCGCATCGGGATCGGCGGCGAGACCCCGGACGTCGCCGCGGGGCTCGAGCGGCTGGCTGCGGCGCTCGACGAGCTTGCCGCGAGCCGAACGGGGAGGCAACATGGCGCCACAAACTGAAGTGGTGGGAATCGGAAGCTGCACGGTGGACTTCTTCGCGCTGGTCCCCAAGCTGATCGGCACCGAAGAAAAAATCAACGCTCACCGCCTGGAGATCCACGCCGGGGGCGTCACGGCCAACAATCTGACCCAGGTGGCGCGGTTGGGAGTGCGCGCCGGATGGCTCGGCCTGATTGGCGAGGACGAGAACGGCCGCATCATCCAGAAGGAGTTTGCCGACGACGGCATGGACTTGGCCGGGATCGAAGTGGTGGCCGGAGAGCACTCCTCGTTCACCTGGATTCCAGTGGACGCGCAGGGCGAGCGCTGCATCTACATGTTTCCGAACGTCACCGGCAGGATCACTCCCCAGCAAGTTCGCGAACGGTTTGCTCTGCACATCCGCCAGGCGAAGCATTTTCACACCGAGGCCTCGCAGCTTCCGCTCGCCCCGGTCGAGGAAGCCATGCACATCGCCAGAGAGGCAGGCGTGCGTGTGCTCTTCGATCTCGACGTGGCCGCGAGCTACTTCGCCCAGGCTGGCCTGGGCAGCGAGGAGGCGCTGGTCGCAGCGCTTCGCCGAGCCGACGTCCTCAAGCCCTGCAAAGCGGCGGCGCGTGAGCTGACCGGCGAGTCCGATTACGAAAAAATGGGGCGAGGCCTGCTGAAGCTGGGGCCGGAGCTGGTGGCCATCACCATGGGCGCCGAGGGTTGTTTGATCGCCCGGCGGGACCGGGTGACGCAGGTGCCGTCGTTTCGCGCAACCGTCGTGGACACCACCGGCGCCGGTGACGCGTTCATGGGCGGGCTCTCCTACGCCCTGCTGCAGGGCTGGAGCGACGAGAAGGTCGGTGTGTTCGCCAACGCCTGCGCCGCGCTTTGTTGCACGAAGGTCGGGGCCCGCGCCATGGCGCGCCGCCCGGAGGTCGAGGCTTTCATCCAGGCCGGCCGCTCGGCGGAGGCAGCACCGGCCTGAGCCGACGACGCGCTGCCGCCCGGCAGAAAAAGCTCCGAGAAGGGATGCGCCGATGTTCACGCCGCAGAGTTTTGCCGTCGCCATGCTGATGACGGTCACCAGCGCCATTTGCTGGGGCTCCTGGGCGAACACCTACAAGGGGACGCGGAACTACCGCTTTGAGCTGTTCTACTGGGACTATGCCGCCGGCATTTTCGCCATTTCGCTGGTGGCCGCTTTCACGCTCGGCAGTTGGCACCACGACGCCCAGAGTTTTCTGGCCAACGTGCGCTCGGCGGATGGGGCGAACATCGGTTCGGCGCTGCTCGGCGGGGCGATCTTCAACGTGGCTAACCTGCTTCTGGTGGCCGGGATCGAAATGGCCGGCCTGGCGGTGGCGTTTCCCATCTCGATCGGGATCGCGCTGGTGGTCGGCGTGGTGTTGAGCTACCTGATCCAGCCGAAGGGCAGCGCCGTACTGCTGGGGCTCGGAGTGCTGTGCGCGGTGGTTGCGGTGGTGATGGACGGCAAGGCCTACGCCCAACTGCGTAGTCAGGGCCGCTCGGTCTCTCGCAAGAGCGTCGTCACCTGCGTGGTGTCGGGAGTTCTGATGGGCTCGTTCGCGCCCTTTGTCACCCGGGCGCTGACCGCCGGCCGGCCGCTCGGGCCCTACAGCATCGCCGTCTTCTTCACTCTGGGCGCCCTGCTCTCCTGTTTCGTGGTCAATATTTACTTCATGAGGAGGCCGCTGGTGGGCCAACCGGTCAGCTTCGCCGGATTTTTCGCTGCTCCGGCCCGCGACCATTTGCTCGGGTTATTCGGCGGCGCCGTCTGGGGCATCGGAACGGTCTTCAACTTCGTCGCCGCCAGCTTCACTGGCGTGGCCATCTCTTACGCCATCGGCCAGTCGGCGCCCATGGTGGCGGCGCTGTGGGGCGTGTTCGTCTGGAAGGAGTTTGCCCGCGCCGGCGGCAAGGCCAGGATTTTCCTTGCCCTCATGTTCCTCTTTTATATCCTCGCTCTGCTGCTGGTCTCACGCGCCTACACGGCCGGCGCGAGCTGACCCAGGCCCCGCGGCCCTCATTAAGCCTCCCCCATAGCACTGATTTAGTGCTATGCTCTTGGCGGAGGAAGGCGCAGCGGCTTAGCGTACTGTGATGAGGCCGCGCCAGGCTGATACCAGAAACGAAAAGGCCTTGTTGCTGACCTCTTGCAGGCCACCGTTGCTTGGGGTTACCTTCTAGGTGGCACTTAGGCGACAGTAGTACAAAAGTCCTATTCGGGCCCCCCAGCCCGCGCCAGTACGCTGGTGCTGGGCAGCCGCGTTCTAGCCGACTTGCTCCGGAAAGAGAGGCACAGGCAACTCGTATCTCGCTATCAGAATCCTTTTATCTAGGCGACCAGAAGATTATGACCACCATAGTGACACAGCTACATCAGGGGAGTCTCCAGATCGGTTGGGGAAGAACTGGCTCTCCCCGCAAGAACGACGCCTGGAAGGCGCTCCTGGGGCAGAAGCCCGTGAATGCGCGTCTGAATGTGCTCGAGGACCAGAGGTCCCGCTTGGGCTCATTCGGGATCGGCGCCATGCTGCAGGTCGTGGGCGTGACGTTGCTGGTTACGATACCGATGCTGTTCCCGCAGAAGCTGGTTCCCATCATGCATTATGACGTTGTCTCGCTGGTGGCGCCGCGCACCGAAGTGCCGCTGCCGCCCGAGCCGCCCAAGGTGCGCGTCAAGTTGCAGCCGCGGCCCGAGACCCCCGTGGAACCGCCCAAGGTCGCCAAGTTGATGGCTCCGCTGCGGCCGGAGCCGCCCAAGCGCAAGCCCCTGGAAATGGCTGCGCCGGAGGTTAAGCCGGTCTTCCAGCAGGTGGCGGTCAATGCGCCGCGCTCGGAGCCGGCGCGTCCTCGTGAGCAGGTCAAGACCGGCGTGCTCACCACCGGCAGCGCCGCTCCCGCAACGGTGAACCGCCCCATCAACCAGGTCCAGACTGGCGGCTTCGGCGATCCCAACGGCCTGCCCGGCAAGGGCGATCCCAACAAGCGCGCCAACATCGCGCAGCGAGGCTCGTACGACTTGCCCGGCGGTCCCGGCTACGGCAACGGCACTGGCGGGGCGAACGGCGTCCGCGGCACCGTCGCCAGCGCCGGCTTTGGCAACGGCGTCGCCATCCCGCCCGGAAAGGGCGGAACGGGCGGCCGCGGCGGAGTCCAGCAGACCGGCTTCAGCAATGCCAGCGCGCAGGCTGAAGCTCCGAAGGCTCGTGCGGCGGAGGCTGCTCCGGCGGTGCAGCCGGTGGTGATCTTGGATAAGCCGCGTCCGCTTTACACCGAGGAGGCCCGGCGGCTGAAGCTCGAGGGCGAGGTGCTGATCGAGGTTGTTTTCGGAGCCAACGGCCAGGTGCGCGTGGTCCGCGTCATCCGGGGCATGGGACATGGCCTGGATGAATCCGCGGTGCGTGCGGCGCAGCAGATCCGCTACAAGCCGGCTCTGCGCAATGGCCAGCCCGCCGATTTTCCTGCCACGGTCCACATCGAATTCCAACTGGCGTATTGAAGAATGAGGGGAGAGCTATGCGCGTCCTGAAGATAGTTTTTTTGGCCCTGGTGATGTTTGCCGCTGCTTTGCCGCTGGCCGCCGGAGACCAGCCGAGTAGCCTGGACCAGGTGGTGGATCACATCATCAGCCGCGAGAGCGCGTTGATGACCAGCCTGCGCCAGTACAGCCCGCTCGTGGAAACCTATATCCAGAATATGCGCCATGACCCCACCCTGGGCACGGCGCCCGCCGGCGACCGCTATTTCCTGGGCCGAGCGGAACTCGCCAAGGGTGTCGAGCTGCGTTCCCTGAGCGAGAAGACGGGGAAGGCCCACAAGCTCTTCGGCGGCATCGGGAGTTTCTTTTCCTTCTCGGTGGAGTACCTGCCCCGAGGCTTCTTGCAGATGATCTACCTCGATATGAACGGCTTCGACCGCCAGCACTACAACTTCGACTACGTGCGCCGCGAATTCTTGGGCGAGGTGCGCTGCCTGGTCTTCGACGTGACTCCGCTGGCGAAATCCGGCAAAGGACGGTTCCTCGGCCGCATCTGGGTCGAGGACCAGGACTACAACATCGTCCGCTTTAACGGCGCATACACCGGGAGCTCGAACTCAAAGTTCTACTTCCATTTCGATAGCTGGCGGGTGAACACCGGCCCCGGGCTATGGCTGCCGGCGTTCATCTACAGCGAGGAATCCGACATGCCCTATGCGCTGACCAAGCGCCTGCAGTTCAAGTCGCAGACTCGCCTGTGGGGCTATAACCTCGGGCATGCCGGCCAGGAGCAGGAGCTGAGCCGCGTGCTGGTGGAGGCCCCCACGCCCATCCGCGACCAGTCCGAAGTGACCAACGACCCTTCGCCCGTACAAGCCCAGCGCAGTTGGGACCGCCAGGCCGAAGACAACGTCGTTGACCGCCTCCAGCGCATCGGCCTGCTGGCGCCCCGCGGCGAAGTGGACAAGGTGCTGGAGACCGTGGTCAACAATCTCGAGGTTACCAACAACCTCGACATCCAGCCGGAAGTCCGCTGCCGCGTTCTGCTGACCTCGACCTTTGAGTCGTTCTCTCTCGGCCACACCATCGTCCTCAGCCGCGGCCTGATTGACGTGCTGCCCGACGAGGCCGCGCTGGCCACCATGGTCGCGCACGAGCTCAGCCACGTCGTGCTCGGCCACCGCATCGATTCCCAGTATGCGTTCTTCGACCGGCTGCTGTTTGACGACAAGGACACCTTCCGCCACTTCCTGTTCGCCCGCAACCCCGGCGAGGAGGAAGCCGCCAACCAGAAGGCCACCGAGATGTTGAAGAACTCTCCGTACAAAGACCAGTTGGCCAACGCCGGGCTGTTCGCCCAGGCGCTGGACGCCCGGGCCAAGGACATCCCCAACCTGGTCAGCCCACACCTGGGCAACCGCGTCCCGGTGAACGCCGACCTGCGGAACGCCGCCGTGCAACTCGACCCCAAGGATCCCAAGCGCGCCACGCAGATCGCCGCCCTCCCGTTGGGCGGGCGCATCAAGCTCGATCCCTGGAGCGACCGCCTCGAGATGCTCAAGAGCAAGCCCTCCGGCTCCATCTCGGAGCGGGAGAAGATGCCCTTTGAGGTGACGCCGTTCATGCCTTATCTGACGCGGCAGTCCAGCGCGCAGACACAGGCGCCGGTCACGGCGGAATCGAAAGAACCCGCAAAGAAACCGCAGTAGGGCAGACTCTGCGCTTTGTTTCCCAGGGGCGTCCGCGGTAGTGGACGCCCCTTCGTTTTCTCCGGCGGCGAGGGTGCCAATGTACGCAAGATCCGTGGTGGGGTTTGTGGGCGGCCAGTGCGACCCCGCGCCTTACTGTCCGGCTTTTCTCTTCCCGTCGGTTTTTTCGTCCGGAGGCTTCTCCGGCAGGCCCAGCGCTTTTCGCGTCAGCGCGTAGGCCAGGCCGAGAAACGCTGACGCACGTCGCCGGCGGCCGCATCCTGCTTGCGTGGGGAAACCCTCTCCCGTACACTTCCGTCCGCACAACTCGCACCAGGAGACTCACATGAACTCAAAGCTACGCTTGGCCACCGGCGCGCTGGCCGCCGCGGCGGTTTTTTGTGCCGGGTCGTTTTTCGGCGGCTGGCAGGCTTCGCAGGCCGCCGCGAAAAACAATTTCGGCACGCCGAAGACGATCATCCACATCTCGCTGATCAAGTGGAAGGCCGATGTGCCCGACGCCGAAAAGCAAAAGGTGCTCGACGGCGTCCGGGAGTTGGCCGCGCAAATCCCCGGCATAAAAAACGTCTGGCTGAAGGCGACGCGGGTGCAGCCGCGGGATTACAACGCCGCCTTCGTCATCGAGTTTGAGAACCGCGAGGCGGCTGACCGCTATGCGGAAGACCCCGCCCATGAGGCGTGGAGCAAGAAGTTCCTGGCCATCCGGGACGCCAGCATCTCTCCGCAGGTCAGCAACTGAGGCTTCGCCGCGGCCGCACCCGCCGATCGGGCGGGCGCCACAAACGGGGACGCGGCGCGGCGCGCTGCTACCAACTCTGGCGAGGGAGAGTTCTATGGATTGGAAGAAATTCCTTGCGGCCGTGGTAGTGGGGTACGTGCTCGTGGGGGTGCTCGCCTATCTGATCCACAACGTCTGGCTCATGCCCGTCTATCGCGAGCATGAATCGGTCTGGCGCCCCGCGGAAGTCATGATGCGCAAACGCTGGGTGATGCTGGTCGGGCAGTTGATCTTCACCATCATGTTCGCCTGGGTCTATACTCGCGGCGTCGAGAACAAGCCCTGGGCGGGGCAGGGCATCCGCTACGGCATGCTGATGACGCTGCTGGCGGTGGTTCCGTGGGCCTGCGCGGAGTACACCATCTATTCCATTCCTTACACCCTCGCACTGAAGTGGATGGTGGGCGGCGGCGTGCAGCTCGTCGTGCTGGGTCTGGTAGTGGCGGGCTTCCTCCGTAAGCCGGCGAGCTAGAGGCGCTCGAGGCGGAAGGTGCGGATCAGGCCGCGGTCGAGGGCGCGGTCGGAGAGCAGCCGTTTGGCCCAGTTGGCCAGCCGGGCGCGGCGCGTCACCGTATAGCGCGGCCGTGGCGGGTTATCGCGCAGCGCCCGCAGGATCACTCGGGCGCAGTCTTCCGGCGTGTAGCGCACACCCGTGGTGGATTTCTTCCAAGACCTCCTGAAATTTCGATAGACCATCGCGTACGGACTCCCCTCGGCCGCCGCGGCGTAAGGCGACGAAAGCTCGAGCGACACGGCCTGAAAATTCGTGGGGATGTAGCCGGGCTCGATCAGCACCACGTCAATCCCGAACGGATAGAGCTCCAGGCGCAGCGCGTCAGTCATCCCTTCGAGCGCAAACTTGCTGCCGGAGTACGGGCCAAACAGCGGCAGCGCAACCCTGCCCGCCGCCGAGCTCATGTTGAGGATGCGGCCGCGGCGGCGCTGGCGCATCTCGGGCAGCACCGCCTGCGTGACGCGCACCACGCCGAAGAAGTTGGTCTCAAACTGCTGCCGCAGATGGTCCATGCTGATTTCTTCCATCGCCGCGATGTAGCCGATGCCGGCGTTGTTCACCAGCGCGTCCAGCGGGCCGGCCTTCGTGTGCACTTCGGCGAGCGCCCGCGCCACCGAGGCGTCGTCACAGACGTCCATTTCGAGGGTTTCGAGCGGCAAGCCTCGCTCGCACGCGAGCTGGTCGAGCGCGGCACGCTTCTCGTTCGAGCGCCCGGCCGCGAAGACGCGACAGCCCTGCTCAGCAAGCAGCAGCGCCGCGGCGCGGCCCAGCCCATCGGTGCCGCCAGTAATGAGTACGGTAGAAAGCTGCTTGGGCGCGGTCATTCCGCCCTCCGCGAGACTCAACCCTACTCTACATTTGGGGCCTTCGCCAGCCGGTAAGGCGCGCTGGATCGCCGCCGTTCGCATTCACCTATTTTCTGTACGGGAAGGCGCGCCAGGTAAAGTTGTGAGATTGCTGTCCGGGAGCCGACGAAACGTCGGCACACTACAACGGAGACGCCACGGCGGGCAGGATTATCGGTCGCGCGCGACCTGGGCCGGGAGAATAGCCTCGCCAAGGGCCGCCTCGGCGGGCTTTTCTGTGGGTTCGACCGCCCTAGTGACGACGGCACGATGTGAGATGTTCTCGACGGCCTCGAACAGTTCCTGGGCTTGGACCGGCTTGGAAATGTAGCCATCCATGCCGGCGGCCAGGCAGCGTTCACGGTCACCTTTCATGGTGTGGGCGGTCATGGCGATGATGGGGATGTAGCCACCGGTGGACTTCTCCTTCGCGCGGATGGCGGCTGTTGCCTCGAGGCCGTCCATTTCAGGCATCTGCACGTCCATGAGCACGAGGTCGAATCCACCGAAGCCGGTTTTCTCCAGAGCGGCGAGCGCTGCTCGGCCGTCTCCGGCCACGGTGACCGCGTGTCCCCACTTCTCGAGCAGGCGGACCGCCAGCACTTGGTTCACCGCATTGTCCTCGGCCAGCAAGATGCGGAGTCGCTGACGGCTCTCCCGCAGCACGTGCCGTGTCACCAGTGGCGGCCGGGCTTCTCTCTTGGCGGGCGTGCCGAGAGCAAGAAGAATCGCTTGCAGAAGTTCGGACTGTTTGATGGGCTTGGTCAGATAGGCGGCGACGCCCAGCTCACGGCAGCGGGCAGCGTCGCCTCGCAGGCCGGCGGAGGTCAGCATCATGATGGTGGCGCCCGCAAGTTCGGGGATCTGTTTCATCCGCTCAACCAGGGCGAATCCGTCCATCCCGGGCATCTGGGCATCGAGAAGAATCAGGGGAAAAGTCCTCCCGGCCGTCCGGGCTTGCTCCAGCACAGCCAGCGCCTCGTGCCCGCCCTCGACCGATGTAGGTCGCATGCGCCAGCTTTTCAGCATCTCCTCGAGGATGAGGCGATTGGTCGCGTTGTCGTCCACCACCAGCACGGGGAGCTCCTGCAGGTTGGCCGGCTCCGCCGGGCGTGACCGGAGGGCCGGCGTCTTTTGCAGGCCCAGGCGCGCTGTGAAGTGGAACGCGCTGCCCTTTCCGGGTTCACTCTCCACCCAGATGCGCCCGCCCATTGCTTCGACCAATCGGGAAGAGATCGCCAGTCCTAGCCCGGTGCCGCCGAACTTGCGGGTCATCGAGCCGTCGGCCTGCGTGAACGGGTCGAAGATGGTCCGTTGTTTGTCGACCGGGATGCCCATTCCCGTGTCGCTGATCGCGAGGCACAGATCAACGGCCTCCTCGGTCTGCGACTCCGCCCCGACGTCCACCACCACCTCTCCCTGCTGTGTGAACTTGATGGCGTTGCCAACCAGGTTGATGACAATCTGCCGCAGCCGCCCGGGATCGCCCACCAGGGCGTCCGGTACGTCCGGGCGAACGTGGTAGGCTAACTCCAGCCCTTTCTGGTGGGCCCGCAGGCCAAGCGTCTTCATCGCGTCGCCGAGGCTGTCGCGCAGGCTGAATTCGACGGCATCGAAATCCAGCTTTCCCGCCTCGATCTTGGAGAAGTCGAGAATGTCGTTGATTACGGTGAGCAGAGAATCCGCCGATATCTTAATTGTCTCCAGATATTCCCGCTGCTCCGGCGTAAGTTCGGTCTCCAGCGCCAGATCGGTCATGCCCATGACGCCGTTCAGTGGTGTGCGGATTTCGTGGCTCATGTTGGCCAGGAACTCGCTCTTGGAGCGATTGCCCGCTTCCGCGGCTTCCTTCGCTGCAATTAATTCTTGCTCGGACCGCTTGCGTTCGGTGATGTCACGTACAAATGCGGCGAAGCGGTGCGCTTCACCTGTACGAATGGCAGAGATAGTCAGTTCTACGGGGAATTCGCGTCCCTCTCGGTGCAACGCTGTTATCTCGAGCCTCTTGTTCAGCACTGGGCCCTCTCCCGAGCCAAGAAAGTTCCGAAGACCCTGGTTGTGCGCGTCACGATACTGACCAGGAATGATCACTTGAGCAAGGACTTGTCCGATTGTCTCGGAACGGGCCCATCCGAAGATTGCCTCCGCCCGTGCGTTCCAATCCGTGATCAACCCGTTTGAATCCATTCCCACAAATGCATCAAGGGCTGTTTCAACGATCTGACGGTAGCGCTGCTCACTCGACTCAAGCTCCAAAGCCTGAATAGAAAATCGTCGATCCGCCAGCGATGTCAGCAGAACAAGTCCGAGGACCATCACGGTGACGACAATGATACCGGCCAGGCCAAGAGCGGAGATGCTCACGGCGTGCGAGAGGTCCTGGTGAGCCAATGTGGAGGGCGTAAAACTGGCAGCGGCCATGCCGGTGTAATGCATGACCGGGATGGCCGCGCCCATCACCAATGCGCTGAGAGTCTTCCGCCACCCCCACGCCGTAGTCTCTCCCCGGAAATAAAATGTCAGCCATAAAGCCACGAAAGAAATCACGATCGCGAGAACCACCGAAAGCATCACGAGCGCAGGAGAATAGCGACACATCCCCGGCAGCCGCATGGCCGCCATGCCGATGTAATGCATGGCCGCGATACCCCCGCCCATAAAGATGTTGCCGACCAAAGCTCGAAACAATCCCATTTTGTGCCGGCTCACGACAAACAGGGCGACGGCAGACGCGAGAATAGCAGCCAGGAGCGATAGCAAAACCGTGGGCCAGTCGTACTGCACCGGGATCGGCAAACGGAAGGCCAGCATGCCAATGTAGTGCATGGACCAAATGCCCATTCCCATGGCTATGGCCCCGCCATTCAGCCAAAGCAGGCGGGCCCCACCGTGCGCAGAGGTTACCCGTCCGGCGAGGTCGAGTGCGGCGTAAGAAGCGAGTATCGCGATAAAGACGGATAGAGCGACAAGACGGTAATCGTAGGAGACGACCATGACCAGATGCGGAGACGTCATAGTTCTGCCTTAGTACAGCGTGACAAGCTCAATCGCTCCGTCCCGGCCTCCCGGGCCAGTATTCGCTTCCATTGCGGCGAAGCCGGAAAGCACGGGGTTTGATGTCGCGACGCCAAACGACCAGCCATACAGGAACAGGTCCCCCACACCTGACGCGGCATTTGCACGCCACCTGTAAATCAGGAGTAGATGCAATAAGAAAGGCGAACTCACATCAGTGAGTATCGACAATCCATGCATCGGGATGACCGAACTCCAGTCCGCGGCGAGAGGGAAAAATCTGCCCGCAAAGGACTATCTAGTGGAAGGGGGACTTCAGTTTGCCTGAAAGAGCGGCAAATGCAAGACAGTGCCTTCTTCTATGTGCATAATTGGCTACGGACGCACGCCAGGAACCGTCTCGCGGAAAATCCACAAGCCGGGGGGATTTACACAGTAAGGCACATAGGAGGCGAAAAGGCACGCTTGACGCCCCCGCAGAACCTGCTATACTCTCGGATTGACCGCCGACTGGCGGCCAACTCAGGGGCGATCGAACCCAGCGTCCCGCATCCCGAAGCCACGGGCCCGGGACGAAGTGAGGTCGGTTACGAATACCGGATAGAAATCAGTCGAGCATCGCGCGAATCCGCCGATCTGGATGGCGGATTGGCCCGGCGCTCGACGCCGGGTTTTTTGTTTTATAGCCCCGATCGATTCGGGGGCCCCGCCAGGCGCGGGGAAAAAGCTCTTTGACAACTGAATAAGGCTGGTAATTGCGCGTCGTGCTCCCGCAAGGGGTCGCGCCGCGCAAGCCGCAAGTTCTGCTCGAGCAGAATCCGCCTGTTTTTTTGTGGCGGAAGGAAAGGCGAGCTTATCCACCGCCGCATTGTGCGCGCGTTCTGGACATCATTCGGGACGCGCTCGCGAGACGACGTGTTGGGTAAGTTTTATGGTCAAGCTACTAAGAGCGTGCGGTGGATGCCTTGGCGCCAGAAGGCGATGAAGGACGTGGCAAGCTGCGATAAGCCCCGGGGAGCCGCAAGCAGGCTTTGATCCGGGGATCTCCGAATGGGGAAACCCATCCCGATGAACTCGGGAAACGGCCCGCTGAATCCATAGGCGGGTGCGAGCCAACCCAGGGAAGTGAACCATCTCAGTACCTGGAGGAAAATAAATCAACCGAGATTCCGAGAGTAGCGGCGAGCGAAATCGGAACAGCCCAAACCGTCCCGCTTGCGGGACGGGGTTGTAGGACCGCGTGAGTAGAGTTACCAATCCGGAAGCTAGGTGAACCTGCTGGAAAGCGGGGCCACAGAGTGTGAAAGCCACGTAACCGAAAGCTTACCGGACTCGAAGCGGGATCCTGAGTACCACGGGACACGCGAAATCCCGTGGGAAACTGGGGAGACCACTCTCCAAGGCTAAATACTCTCTGGCGACCGATAGTGAACTAGTACCGTGAGGGAAAGGTGAAAAGCACCCCTGCGAGGGGAGTGAAATAGAACCTGAAACCGCATGCTTACAAGCAGTCGGAGGGCTATGCCGGTGTCTTCGGATGCCGGGATGCCTGACGGCGTGCCTCTTGCTTAATGAGCCGGCTAGTTATTCTCACAGGCGAGGTTAAGCGCAAGCGAGCCGTAGCGAAAGCGAGTCCGAACAGGGCGAATAGTCTGTGGGAATAGACGCGAAGCGGGATGATCTACCCTTGGCCAGGCTGAAGGCCGCTTAACCGCGGCTGGAGGGCCGAAC
>JBASRK010000184.1:0-4911 GCA_049273775.1 Candidatus Acidiferrales bacterium | reverse complement strand
GGAGAGTTACGGTGCGAAGAGAAACGACTCCAATTCAAAAATGTGCCTGGGCGTTTGCGCTCTTGTTTCTCGGTGTCTACCTGCTGGATTATGTCCCCGGGATCATGGATCAAAACGGTTTGATGTTCGGCCTCTTCCATATGACCCGAATCGTGGACATTGGTCATCTGGTAGCGGGCGGTCTAGGGGTCCTTGGAGCGCTGCTGTCCGCGAAGATGTCCCGGCTCTACTTCTATTTGCTCGGTGTGTGGTATTCCATTGACGTATTGACCGATTTCTTTTCTCATCTTCACGCGCGCAGTTTGGGGGTGAATATCGCCGTGAATCTTCCCCACATCCTGATTCTCACCGCTGCGTTTCTGATCGCTCGTCACGTGAGTGTGCAGACACCGAAGTCATGAGAGTGCGATGCGCAGCTCCGTGAAGCGTTCCCGCGCGAAAAAGATTGCGCTTTCTTTTCTTGCCCTTGCTGGCGCGTGGGTGCTCTTTATTCTTTTTTTTGTCTTGGGATGTACATTTGTACAGCCACCCTTCAGCGCAAAGCCCAAAGCATCTAAAGAACAAGGAAACACAGCCACGGATATCGGCACGAATCGCAGGCCCGAGGAGGACACGTATTTCACCTATCCGGAGTGGTACATCGTCTACAGTTACCAGGAAAGAGCCGATTTCCTTGAGAGAAACCTTCCCAGCGGGTTCCCGCATTTTGGTTCGATCGCGCAGTATTGGCGCGGATATTGCTTTGTGTGCGGCCTCACGCACAGCCGGCACGAATTCAACGCCGGCGACCACGTGATGCTTCTCGTGATCGGATCAAGTTTCTCGGTCGAATATGCAATCCGGGGCGCTTATGAAGGGTCAGTGGGGAAGCTCAGTGAATGGTCGAGTTCTCACCAGGCCGTGGAGGAGGACGCGTACGCCTATCGGGTCGCGAGGGACTACGCGGATTTTGTGAACATCCGTCCCTTCTATGAGTTCTCTTTTGCAAGACGTCTGCAGGGGCTTTGGAAGGAGACAAGTCTGTGGGGGCCGCACCCGGCTCGAAAGTGGGAACGGAAGGCAATTCTCAGCCTCGATTATGGGTTGGAAGCGGTCTATGCATGGGTCCTCGAAAAAGGCAGCCATGCTGTCTATGGAGTCGAGCCCTCGGATACATACGCCTGGATCGAAAATGCTCCCGATTCTGTCTGGCAGGAGAATCCCAGGATCCGGAAGGTAAAGGAAGTAGGCGCTCGCTCCTACATCGCCGTATTTCCCCGGTATCAGGAGTTCACCCAACTCGCCGTCAAGCTCGCGAGACAAGACGTGCACTTTGTCGAAGTCGCCGGAAATAATGAGATTCTGGTGACCGCCATCACACCACAGGACTGGAAGTACGATTTGAAGGAAGCTGATTTCCTCTTCGCGACGGACATGCTCACTCAACCAAATATGAAGAGGATCGCAGCGGAGTGTCCGGTCAGTTCGTTGCACCTCGTCTTGAATGGTTTAGGCGGCCGCGGATTCAAGGTCGAGCACGTTTACGATTACTGAATCCATGGCCGGCAACGGGAATAGATTCTACTTCCAGGACGCGTTTTGCCTCTGGGACAGCCGGACCTCGATGTCCCTCGAAAAGTTCCGCCGTGCCATGCCGAGCATCAGATGATCGGGCGCGACTGCGACTGGATTTTGTGCAATAATACGAGCAGTGAGCCCTCCTTGGGCGAGCTGGTCAGGGAGGGGTTGGTGCAAGAGCTGAAGATCTTTCAGAAGACAGAGACGCTCCACGAAGCTCGGTGGTGGGAGCCGGAGCCCGGCAACAAGGTGCACTGCTACCTCTGCCCGCGGCACTGCCACATCGGCGACGGGCAGTCGGGTTTCTGCTTCATCCGCATCAACCAGGGCGGGCGGCTCTACAGCCTGGGCTATGCCTCGCCCGCCGCCATTCAAATCGATCCGATTGAGAAAAAGCCGCTCAATCATTTCCTGCCCGGCACGATGGTTTTTTCCATGGGCACAGCCGGGTGCAACATGGGCTGCTTCTTCTGCCAGAACTGGGACATCTCCAAATCGAAGCACGACCAGGTGAACTCCAACTACTTGCCACCGGAAGACGTCGTGCTGCTGGCGATCCGTTACGGCTGCCCGTCACTGGCTTTCACCTATAACGAGCCGACCATCTGGGGCGAGTATGTGATCGACATCTGCCAGGCGGCCAAGGAGTACGGCCTGAACACGGTGATGGTCACCAATGGCTACATCACCTACGACGCCTTTCACGAGATCTACGACCATGTGGATGCTGCCAACGTGGACCTCAAGGCGTTCACCGAAAACTTTTACGGCCGCATCACCCTGACGCACCTGCAGCCCGTTCTGGAGACGCTTGAGTGGCTGAAGAACGAGACCCACGTCTGGTTTGAGATCACCAACCTGGTCATCCCCACGCTCAACGACGACCCCCGCGAATTCCGCCAGCTCTCCGAATGGGTGCTCGAACACCTCGGGCCGGAAGTGCCGCTGCACTTCACCGCCTTCCATCCCGACTTCAAGCTGCGCGACAAGCCCAACACCCCGCCGGAAACGCTCCATGCGGCGCGGAAGATCGCTCGCGAGGTGGGTCTGCACTACGTTTATGAGGGCAACATCTTCAGCGACGGCGCCCACACCCTTTGCCCTTCGTGCGGCAAGACGCTGGTCCGCCGCTCGTGGCACAACGTGCTGGAGATGCGGTTGAAGAACGGCGCCTGCCCCTCCTGCGGCCACGTTGTCCCGGGCCGCTGGACCAATCCACAGGGCAAGACTCCGCTGAAGGCCTACCAAAAGGTGCAGGCGACAGCCGAGAAGTACGACACGCTCAATCTATAAGAGCCGAGTCATCGACTCCCTGGCGGCGTGACCTTCGATGCACGCGTGAACCATGCGCGCAGTACCTCCTCCGCAGGTTTGCCGAGCGGCGTATAGGAAGGATCCTGCGGCCCGCCGCCTCGCCCGCTCGATGGCCATTTCCACCAGAACATGCCGCGGAACCAAGGCCTTGTAGAAAATGCGCGGAAGGTCGCCTCGTACGCGGCGGCCTGTTCCTCGAGGCTGATCCCGCGTCCGGTGTCTTCGACCCAGGGCTCGTTCGATCCGCCGCGAACGCTCGGATAGCCGACCTCGGTGAACAGGATGGACTTGTGCCACTTGCGACTGACAGTTTCCAGTCGATCGGCCAGGCGGTCGGCGCCGGGCAGCAGGTCTTCGACGCGTGTCGAAGGTGTCGAGGCCAGCGGGTAGTAGTTGTTCACGCTCAGGTAGTCGAGCGCGTCCCAAAAGTCCAGTGACTCAAACTCGTGCCCCCAGTTGGCGGCATAGGTGAGTGGACCGAGATAGACGCGGCGCACTTCGGCGATGAGTTTCCGCCAATCGTCCGGGTAGGCCGTCAGGCCCCCGAATTCGGTGCCGATCGAGAGCAAGTCGAATTGCTCAAGCTCGGCCAGCCGGGCGTAGTGCAGGATGAACTCACGGTAGTTGCGCATCCAGGCGGCACGGGCGGCGGGGTCGTCGAAGCGGATGGTTCCGGTGAATTCGCCGCGCACCACCCAGAGCTGCGGCTTGAGCATGACTTTCATGCCCAGGCTGTGGGCGACGTGCAGAGCTCGCGTCAACTCCTCGTCGGTCTCATCGGTATCGGTGTACGAAATGGTCTCCTCATTGGGCCCGCGGGAGAAGCCGTACGGCACCACGGCAATAGCGTTCGCGCCCATGCCCTTCAGCCGGCGCAGTTCGGCGGCCGCTTCCGGCGAAATATATCCTCCGCCGCGCCCGCCCCAGCCTTCGTACGAGAAGCTAATCCCGCGAAAGAAAAATCCAGGGTCTGCTGGCCGGCCGGGAGGCGGGTCGGCAGCCTGCATGGACGCCCGGCCAGTGGCCCACCGCTGCCAGTCTTGTTCAAGCTGTGCGGGCGAGGTGCCGAGTCGCGCTGCCAGCTCGGTGAGGTCTGGCTCGCCCGGCTTGGCGGAGTAGAGCCTGCGCACCGCGGCAAGTCCAGAGCGGGCGAACTGCGTGCCGACCCAGGCGGCGCCCAGTGGCTGGCGCACCAGAGGCGAGAGGAAGCCGTCCGAGCTGCTGGCTGCCAGTTGCGCAAGGGCGTAATGGCCGACTTCGCCCTCGATCTGCGCGGCATACGGCTCCACGGGTCGTCCGCGCCATTCCCCGGCGAGCCAGCGCGCCACCCACTCGCCGACGCGTGCCGAGCCAGGCTTACCCCAGGTGGCGTTGAGTAAGGCTGCGGCGTCGGCTGCGGGATCAACGCGATCGATAAAGTCGCCAAGCGCCTCGCGAATCATCGTGCCATCCACACTGTAAAGCCGTTCGCTCCCTGTCGCAGCGCGCAGGGAAATCAGGCTCGGATAGAGGACCACGCGCAGCCGCACCGCATCGAGCGGCGCCCGCAGGCGCGCCGCTTGGGCCGCCAGGATGCCTTCGCGTTCGCTGGCGAATGCACGGATGGATTCGGCGGAATAGGCCTTCGGATCGAACAGGACCTGGTAGTGGGCGGACGAAATGCTCTGCAGATGGCGTTCGCTCAGCCAGGCCTGTACCCTCGGCGCTTGTTGCAAGCCGGCGAACAATGCCGCAGCAACACACGTCGCGGCAAATGCGCCTTGGCCGGTGAGCCCGGCGCTTGAGGCATAGCGGGGCTTCCAGGCCAGGCCGAGTAGAGCGACGACCAGGCAAGCCGCGGCAGGCACAAAAAGATAGAACACCGCGCGCAGCCCCAGGAAGCGAATCGCGGCAAAAAAGTTGAAGGCACTGCAAAGAATCACAAGCACGGGAAGAATCACGCCGAGCAGCCCCACCCAGACATTCCGCCGGGGCGTGGCGGCGCTACTCGAATCCGCAATCAGCCGGCCTGCGCAGATGCGGCCTGCGGCGAGCAGCAGC
>JBASRK010000167.1:0-24093 GCA_049273775.1 Candidatus Acidiferrales bacterium | reverse complement strand
CCCGCCCGCAAAGCAGCCGGGGTCCCCTTCAGCGGAGGACGTGGCCGCGGCCAAGAGGCTCAATGATCAGGGCAACGCATACATCGAGGAGGGCAAATACACCCAGGCAGCAGATGCGTTCCAGCAGGCCCTTCGCCTGAAACCGGATTTTGCCGAAGCGCAATACAACCTGGGCCGCACGTATTTCCTGCTGGGCAAGTACTCACAGGCCGTAGCACCTCTGGAAGAGGCGGTGCACCTGAAGCCGGACTACGGCGCAGCCTACAGCGAGCTAGGCTTCGCCTATCGCGAGCTGCAGCGTTACCCGGAAGCGCTGAAGGTGGACCAGAAGGCGGTGCAACTGCTGCCGACCAGCGCCCGGGCACAATACGAGCTCGGCTGGATCTACAACGAGACGGGCAAGTTCGAAGAAGCCGTCGGGCCGCTCCGGGAGGCATCGCGGCTCAAGCCCGACTACGCCGAGGCTCACAACGAACTGGGTTACACATTCCAGCAACTCAAGCGGGTGGCAGAGGCCATCGTCGAGCACAAGGAGGCCATCCGCATCAAACCGGATTACGCCAGCGCATACCAGAACCTCGGCTGGTGCTATAACGACACCGGGAAGTTCGCCGAAGCGGTCAGCGCCCTGAAGGAGGCCATCCGCCTCAAACCCGACTTGGTCCGGGCGCACGCCGAGCTGGGCTATGCCTACCGCAAGCTGGAGCAATTCGACCAGGCCATCGTGGAGTACAACGAAGCCATCCGACTCAACCCGGACTACGATTCGGCCTACTCGGGCCTGGGCGACGTCTACTATTACAATAAAAACCAGTACGAAGAGGCCGTTAAGGCCTACCACCAGGTCCTGCGCCTCAAGCCGAATAACCTGGCCGCGAACTACAACATCGGGTGGTCGCTCAACGAACTGAAGAAGTATGCGGAAGCGCTGGAGCCGCTCCAGCAAGCCCTTCGCATCAAGCCCGACTATGCCGAAGCGCACAACGAGCTCGGTTACTGCTATCGGAAGCTCGAGAGGTACCCCGACGCGATCAAGGAATATGAGGAAGCCATCCGCATCAAGGCGGACTACGCCTCAGCGTACATCGGGCTGGCCGACCTTTACTACCACGACATGAAAAAGTACCGCGAAGCGATCGAGGCCTACAACAAGGGCCTGCGCATCAAGCCGGACAACGCCACGGCGTACCACAATCTCGGCTGGTGCTACAACGAGACAGAGCAATACTCAGACGCGGTGTACCCTCTGCTGCAAGCGATCCGTCTCAAACCCGACTACGCCGAGGCGCACAACGAATTGGGATATGCCTACTGGAAGCTCAAGCGCAACAACGAAGCGGTCACCTCGTACAAGGAAGCCATTCGCTTCAAGCCGGCCCTTTCGCTGGCGCACTACAACCTGGGCGTAACCTATCTCGACATGGGCAATCGAGCCGGCGCGCAGGCCGAATACGAAGCCCTGAAGACCCTGAAGCCGGAATACGCCGACCGGCTGTACAAGCTCATCAACAAGTAGACCCCAGGCTCGGGTTTCGGGCGCGCACGATCGAGCCTCAGAGCGCGGCGGCCTCCACCGACAAGATGGGAGGAAGAAAATCGGCGAGCAGGTGCCACTGGCGGCCCGCATCCCGCGAGTGAAAGAGCTGGCCGGTTTCAGTCCCGAAGTAAATCCCCGCTGGGTTGCAGGAGTCGGCGGACATGGCTTCGCGCAGAATAGTCAGGTGGGCATTGCGGGTCGGCAGGCCGCGCTGCTTCTGCCAGGTGCGGCCGCCGGTGCCAACCGGAATGACCACCGATCCCCTTTTGGGGCTAGACGTACTCGCGCCTCCTCTCGATAGTGCTGGCAGCGGAGTTTACTCGTGGGCCCAGCACCGTGCCAGGCCCTCGGCCGGGAGATCCGGCCGCAGGAGCTTTCGAGTCTGGCCCGCAGCCGTCAGAACGCCTTCCGCGGCCAAATAACCGCTGCGGACCGCGCCCTCCATCGTGGCCGGCCAGCCGGTTGCCGTCCAATCGCCCGCCAGGAAGAGATTTTTCACCGGCGAATTCTGCGCCGGGCGCCAGCGGTCGCAGCCGGGTTCGGGTGAAAATGTCGCCGCCGTTTCTTTGATGACAGTGGCCTTCAAGAGTTGCGCCTCGCGGGCACCGGGAAGGACCTCTTGCAGCTCTCGGCGGCACAGCTCGATGATCTCCTGGCGCGAGCGCGGTACGAGGTCGTAGGACGCGCTGATGACGAGTTGCAGGTATTGGCCCGCCTCAGCCGGCCCGCCGTTGGTTCCCGCGGAGTCCGAAGCAGCGTAGAGCCGCGACTTGTTGAAAATCCACTGCGTGGTGCGGTCAAGCAGCGTCAAGAACGGCTCGTTCATGACCGAACGGTCAAACCACAGGTGCACTCCGGTGATCGGCGAGGTGCGCAGATTTCGCAGGTTGGCGAAGACCGGCTCGCGTTCGACCACCGGCGCAGGCAGCAGTGTGAGCAACAGATCATGGGGCACGGCGGCGACGTAGAAGTCAGCGGTGGCCTCTTCATCGTTCTCCAGGCGCACGCCCGTGACGCGGCCCTCGGCAATGCAGATCTCGCGCACGCCGACGCGCGTGCGCACTTCCCCGCCCCGGAGCTCGATGGCACCACGGCAGCCGTCGTAGAGTTCGCCGAGCGGCACCGCCGGGATGCCCAACTCGAACCCGCTGCGATTGGCCAGGAAAGCCTTCCAAAAAACATTTACGCCATAGCGGGCGTCGGTGCGACCGAGCTCCTCGTCGAGCGCGCTGACCAGCACAACGCGCCAGAAGCGCTCGATGGCGGCCTCGGTCTGGCCCAGCCGTCGGAGCCAGTCGAGCATCGTCGCGCCGCCGGTGCCGTCGAGCTCGGTAGGCCGACCGCCACTGCGCGCAATGCGCAACAGGGCGTGCCCAATCGAGTGCTTGTCGGCCCAGGTGAGCGACGGGAAAAACGCGAACGAAGGGGCCAGATGAAAAGGCGGGGCCAGAGATGAGGCTTCGATCACCCCGCGGCGGCCCACCGAGTCAGCGAAGAGCAAGCGGCAGTAGGTGCGAATCTTGTGCGCAGCGCCGACACGGCGGTAGAAATCGTCGAGGTTGGTGCAGCAACCCAGCGTAACGTGTTGGCAATTGTCCACGTGCTCGCCGCTGGGCAGCAGGTAGGATGTCGCGCGGCCGCCCAGGTGCGGCCGTTTTTCGAGCAGACGGACGCGGAAGCCGGCTTCAGCCAGCGCGACGCCCGAGGAGAGTCCCGCCAGCCCGCCGCCGATCACGATCACGCTGTTCGAGGGCATTGGTCTCCGACCAACCGCCGAGCCGCGCCCGGACTAGAATCTCCGCTTTCGCCGCTGCGGACAGCCGCACACGCGAGGAGAAGACGTCGCAGCCTCGCGCTTCGATCTCGCGCAGCAGGCCGCTGTAGGTGCGCACCAGCGCCCACAGCGCCGGACGGCTGTCAGCATCCACCAGCCCGACCAGCTCGGCGCCTTCCTCGTAGAAGCGCCAGGCCCGCTCGGCGGTGAAGCGCAGCAGCTCGGCCAGCGCCGGCGTCAGGCACGCGCCTGCGAGGTCTTCCTGACGGCAACCGAATCGCTCCAGCTCTTCCTGCGGCAGATAGACGCGGCCCATCTGGAAATCGCGAGGAACGTCACGCAAGATGTTGGTCAACTGGAAAGCAATGCCGAGCTTTTCCGCCAAGTCGGGCGCCCGCGGGTCGCGAAAACCGAAGACATGGATGCAGGTGAGACCAACCGTGCCGGCAACGCGGTAGCAGTACTCGCGCAGGCGGTCAAACGTCGCATAGGACGCGATGCTCAGGTCCATTTCGGCGCCGGAGATCAGGTCGTGGAAATAGCGCGGCGAGATGGAATAGCGGCGAACCGTGTCCACCAGCGCCGGCAAAACGCGCTGTGCGTCGTCGGCCCCAGCGGCCTCGCGGTGAAGCGCGATTCCCTCCCCCGCCAAAGCCTCGTCGAATGCTGCGCGCCATTGCGCCAGGCCGCGTTGCTTCTCCGCCAGGCCGCCTGGGGTGTCCGAAACATCGTCCACCCTGCGCATGAAAGCGTAGAGCGCGCACAGGGCATCGCGCTTGGGGCGCGGCAGCAGGAAAAATGTGTAATAAAAATTGCTCGTAGCGGCGCGGGCGACTCGGCGGCACTCAGAGTACGACGCCGCCACATTGAAATTTTCGGCACGCGCGGCCCTTTGGCGCGCATTGCCGGCCCCGTCGGGACGCGCCACGGCTCCGAGCAGGCGCGAGCCGAGCGCGCGCCCAAGCAATTGCATCTTCCTGGCGCGGCTGAGCGCGGGGCGGTGCTGTAAAGTGTTGTAGCCGGTGGATTCGATGGCGTCGAGCACGGCAAGCCCGCCGCGGCTGAACAGCTCCACGTCGGTGCGCAGCTCGGGCGCCACCAGACGCTCCAGCGGCATCCCTGCGGCAAACAGCTCGCGGGTGCGCGCCAGCAGATCCCTCATCAGGGCGACGTAGCGCGAGTCAAACCGCCGCTCCACGATGTCCGTGGAGTCAAGACCATGCGCCTCGAGTGCGTCGAGCGGGATGTAGATGCGGTCTTTGTCGAGGTCGCGAGCGACGTCCTGCCAGAAATTGGCCAGTTGCAGCGCTGTGCAGGTGAAATCGGCAAGCCTCTGCCTCCCGGCGTCGCGATAGCCGCAGAGATAGAGCACCAGATGTCCCACCGGATTCGCCGAATACTGGCAGTAGCCGAGCACATCCTCCCAGGTCAGATAGCGGTGGACGGTCTGGTCCTGTCGAAATGCGGTCAGCAGGTCCAAGAATGGCTCGATGGGAATGCTGAACTCGCGCACTGTGGGCGCCAGCGCGATGAAAACCGGGTGCGATGGCAAGCCGGCATAACAGCGGCGGAGTTCATCTTCCCACCAGTCGAGCAACTCGAGCGCCCGCGCCGCGCTGGCGACCTCATCGCCCAGGTCGTCGGCCCACCGGCAGTAGGCATAGATGTCATAGAAGTGCTGGTGAAGGCGGCGCGGAAGCAGCCAGGAGACGACGGTGAAGTTTTCGTAGTGGTGGGTGGCGAGCCAGCGCGTGTAGCGCTGCGCGTCAGAGGTGGCGCATCCCGGCGGCGGCAACTCGCGGGCGATTTCGAGTTCAGAAGGTGGCTGCATGAACCCCGGCGAGGCCGGACGGCGCGGTAGCGCCCTGAGATTCCAGCCGCAGCGCCCCGGCCGCTTCCACGCGCCGGCCGTCCTAGGGGATGACGGCCGTCTTCAGCTCGCCATTGCGATGCTTCATGTGCTCAAACATCCGCGGCAGCTCACGCAGCGGGATTTCCCCGTTGACGAAGTCGCTGGCGCGGATCTCGCCGCGGGCGATGGTGGCGAGTGCCTCGCGGATGAAGCGCGGCGTATGGTGGAAGGTGGACTTGATGGTGATCTCCGAGTAGTGCAGCGCCGCGGGATCGAACTGCACCAGCGAGCCCCGGGGGCAGCCGCCGAACAGATTGACCGTGCCGCCGCGACGCACCATCTGGATGGCCCACTCCCAAGTGACCGGCGAGCCGACCGCTTCCACCACCGAATCGGCGCCCCGGCCGCCCTCAGTGAGCTCCCGCACGCGCCGCACAGGATCATCGAGCTGGGCGACATCAAAGGCGGCGCGCGCACCCAGACGCTCGGCAGCGCGCACTTGGCTCGCGCGCTTTCCCAACGCGATCACGTTTACGCCGCGGCCTGCCAGGATACGGATGAACTTCAGGCCGATAGGGCCGCAGCCCACTAGCACGGTGGTATCGCCCGGCTGGATACCGGTCTCGTCGATGCCGCGCAGCACACAGGCGAGTGGCTCGACCATCGCCGCGTCCAGGAACGAGACGTGTTCGGGGATCTCCAGCAGGTTCTGCTGCACGATACGGCCGGGGATGCGGATGTATTCGGCGTAGGCGCCGTTGTTGAACAGCAGGTCCTCGCACAGATTGGCGTGGTCCTTGCGGCAGAACAGGCAAATGTTGCACGGCGCAGAGTTCGCCGGAACCACTCGCGTGCCGACCCGCAGCCCGCCAAGCACATCGCGGCCCAGAGTTTCCACCACACCCGAAAGCTCATGGCCGAAGATGGCCGGCGGAGTGATCATTCGCGCATGGAAGCCCTGCTTCCAGACCTTCAGGTCGGTACCGCAGGTGAGCGCCACCTTGACGCGCACCAGCGCATCGTCCGGCCCCAAGGCCGGGATCTCGACCTTTTCAATCTTCAGGTCTTCGCTGCCGTAGAGCACGGCGGCGGTCATATGACCGTTGCATTCGCTTTTCCTCAAGGCGTAATCACCACTTTCAGAGAACCCCCCGCCGGGCGGGCGGCCAGGGCCAACGCCTGCTCAATCTGGTCCAGCGGAAACCGGTGCGAGACCAACTCGCGCACCGAAAGGCGCCGCGAAAAAACAAGCTCCGCTGACTCTACCTGTAAATCCACTGCGGCGCTATAACTGCCGAGGATTTCCTTTTCTTCGACGCCGACGGCCGCCGCGGGAAACTCGATGCGCATCTCCGGGTCGTTCTGTGCAAACAGCAGGACGCGGCCCCCGGGACGCGCCAGCGCCAGGGCCTCAGCCACCACCGCCGGGCTGGGCACGGCGACCAGAATCGCATCGGCGCCGCGTCCGTCCGTACGGGCGCGGATTTCCTCGTCGAGACTTCCCGCCGAGGGATCAAGCGCTGCCGTAGCGCCCAGGCGCAGGCTCTTGGCGCGGCGCTCGGGCATGAGGTCAGTGGTGAAAACTGCCGCACCGGCGAGGCGGCACAACAGCATCAACAGCAGGCCCATGGGTCCCTGGCCGATCACCACGACGTTTTCGCCCGCCGCGACGCGCGCCTTCTGCACCGCCTTTGCGCACGTGTTCACGGGCTCGATAAAAATGGCCTCCTCAAAGCTGATCCCCGGCGGGATGGCCAGCATGCCGCGCTCGACAATCCACGGCATCGCCCGGACATACTCGGCAAAGCCGCCGCCATTGGGGTCGAATCCAGCCGTGAGCCCCACTTTCTTGTAGGCCAGGCACTGCGAGAACAGTTTTCGTTCGCAATAGAAGCAGTCGCCGCAGGGGAGATGGTGGAAGCTCACGACGCGGTCGCCGGCCTTCCAGCGGCGCACGCCGCGACCTACGCCTACCACCGTGCCGGCAACCTCGTGACCAAAGATCTGCGGCGGCGGCACAAAACCGTGCTGGATCTTCTTAATGTCGGTGCCGCAAATGCCGCAGGCGGCCACTTGGATCAAGACTTCACCCTCGCCGATCTCAGGCACAGGAACATACTCGACCGCGACGCGCCCCGCGCCGCGATACACCCCGGCGCGCATCTGCCGAACCGGCGTTGCGGTCGGCAGGGTGCCATCGAGTTGAGCTGTGGCGTGGCTCATGTGGCCGCCACCGGCGATTCCAGTGCACATGCGTTGATCCGCAGCGCCGGCGACCCGGCATAAATATCCAGAAATTGCGCGAGCGACGCCGCAGCGCGGCGGCACTGCCGGCCCAGGCGCACCAGCGCCGGCAACCGGTGCGGCCGCCGGACGACCTGCGCGAGCAGGCCCGAGAAGTGGATCCGGCCGCGGGGGTCGGCCGCACGATCAAACTCATAGGGCAGATTCAATTCGCAGGTATCACCAATGGCGCGGATGGCCACTCCGGGCACTCCCCGGCGCGCCGCTTCGGTGAGCACCGCTTCGCTCTCCATTTCCACGGCGTCGGCGAACTGACCCATCCAGCGCTTCTCCTGTGATTCCCGCACCACCCGGTTCGAGGTCAGGAACAGATCCACCACATTCGCGCCGCAGTCAGCGGCCACCGCGAGCAGTTCCGCGGAAGTCCCGCTCAGGCGCCGGCCCCGCACGTCGCTCACATGGCGCGCCGCGAGGATTTCGCCGGGACGGTAGCCCGGCTTGAGCGCCCCCGCCAGCCCCGAAGAGATGCACAGGTCCGGCAGGTCAGCCAACGCAACCTGCATGGCGCTTCGCGCATTCTCGCCGCCCATGCCGGTCAGCAGCACCCGCACGGTGCTGTCGCCGATCCTCGCTTCATGGATTGGATGCGGCGCCAGCGCGATGCGGCGAAAGTTACGCAGCCGGCGCCAGGGCTCGAACTCCGTCTCCACCGCGAATGTCACCAGAACTTTCATGCTGTCCCTGCGCTTAATCTCCCGGCGAGGACAGAGGCTCGCCCCTTCGAGTTCCTTCTAAGCAGCTTGCGCTCGTGCCAATCGCTCCGCGCGATGTGCGACCAGGTAGCCGTTCTCCTTGTACCAGTACACGGCGCGCTCGAGCGCCCGCTCCACCGGTCCCGCCGTAAAACCCAGCTCACGCACGGCCTTGGAACAGTCCACAAACATCTTGTGGCGCGCCATGCGCACGCCTTCGAGCGGGATCTGCGGCACGCGGCTCAGGAGTCGCGAGACCAATGTGTCGGCGTAGCCCGCGAACAGTGCCACCGCATGCGGCAGCCGCAGCCGCGGCGCAGGGCGCCCACTGATGCCCGAGAGCACGTCCAGGATCTCCTTGAGCGTCATGTTGCGCCCGCCGAGGATGTAGCGCTGGCCCACCTGTCCGCGCTCGGCGGCAAGCAGGTGACCGGCGGCGGCATCCTCCACCGCCACCACGTTCAATCCCGTATCCACGTAGCCGGGCATATGGCCGTTCAGAAAATCAAGCAGGATACGGCCGGTGGGCGTCGGCTTCCAATCGCCCGGGCCGACCGGAGTGGTTGGGTTGACGATAACCACGGGCATGCCATCGGCGGCGGCGCGCTGCGCCTCCTGCTCGGCGAGAAACTTCGAGCGCTTGTAGTGGCCAATCATCTCATCGAGACCCGCGGAGGTCGCCTCGTTCGGAAGCGATCCGGTGCGCGGCACGGCGACAGTCGCCACGGTGCTTGTGTAGATGAACCGCTCGACCCTGGCGCGACGCGCCGCCTCGAGCAGGTTGCGGGTGCCGGTGACGTTCGACTCGTAGATCTCCTGCGGGTCGCGCGCCCAGAGGCGATAGTCTGCGGCGACGTGATAGACCCGCGAAACTCCCTCCAGCGCCCGGACGAGCGAAGCGGCATCGCGGAGGTCGCCGGTCATCCGCTCGACCGCTAGGCCCTCGATGGCTCGCGTCTGGCTCGCGGGTCGCAGCAAGACGCGCACGCGCTCACCGCGCGCCGCCACCTGCCGCGCCACGTGGCTTCCAAGGAAGCCGCTGGCTCCGGTGACCAGACTAATCATAGAACCCGCAAACTCCCGTCTGCGCCGACCAGGTCGGCGCGGCCCGCACCATCACTGGCACGCCCCGTCCCACTTCCGTTGTGTCCTCCGTTGCGGCCGTTCGACTGGCCGTTCCCGTTAGCGGTTTTCCTTGCGCCGCCCATCTGGCCCGAGAGCTGCCACTTCAGCATCTTCCAGTTGTCGCCCAGCTTGCGATGCGCGCCGAGCACAGCCGAAGGCTCGTAACCGACATGCACCATGCAGTCTTGGCATCGCGGGTCGCGGCCACGCCCGTACTTCTCCCACGGAGTCTTCTCGATGAAGTCCTGGAAGGTCTGGTGGTGCGCATCCGTCATCAAGTAGCACGGCCCTTTCCAGCCCCGTGGGTTGTAGGTGGGATTGCCCCAGGCCGTGCACATCAGCTCGCGCTCACCGCGCAGGTATTCCAGGTAGATGGGCGAGGTCATCAGGTTGTACTTCTCCAGAAGCTGGCAGACCTGGCGGAACTTCTCGCGGACCTCCTCGCGAGACATGAAGATATCCTTGGTCATCACCGCGGAGTAGGAATAGGCCGGCGAGATCATGTAGCCGTCCACACCCAGCTCGTGGAGGTACGCGTAGAGCTCGGCGATCTCGTTCAGGTCGGTCTCTTTGTATACGGTTGTGTTCGAGCAGACTAGGAAGCCGGCGGCCTTGGCAGCCTTGACGCCCTCAATGGCTTCGCGGAACACGCCGTCGCGCTCGACGCAAAGGTCGTGCGTGCGCTCCATCCCGTCCAGGTGGACGTTCCAGAAGAAGCTCGAGGTCGGCCGAAACTCGTGGAGGCGCTTGCGGATGAACATGCCGTTGGTGCACAGGTAGATGTGGCGCCCGCGCTCGAGGATCTCGCGCACCAAGCGGCCCAGCTCGGGGTAAATAGTCGGCTCGCCACCACAGATGGAAACCACCGGTGCGCCGCACTCTTCCATCGCAGCGATGCACTGCTCTACGGTGAGCATCTCATTGATCGTGGACTTGTATTCGCGGATGCGGCCGCAGCCGGTGCAGGTGAGGTTGCAGGCGTGCAGTGGCTCCAGCATCATCACCAGTGGAAACGTCTTTTCGCCGCGGAGACGCTTGCCTGCAATATAGCGAGTCAGCTTGGCGGTCAGCTTCAGCGGAAATCTCATCCATTCCCCCGGTACCCGTTGCGGCGCTCAAATTCCTCCGGGCGCACCTGCAGGGCGCGGAACTCACGCGCGCCCTGAGCGAGGTTGCGGTAGCGCGCCAGCGCGTACAGCGGGAAGTAGTTTCGGTACAGGTGATACTTCAGGTAGAAGACGCATGGGAAGCCCGTGCCGGTGAATTCCTGCTCGTCCCATGAGCCGTCGGCATTCTGCTGCGCCACCAGATACGCGGCGGCGCGCGCCACCACTGGATCAGAGAGCTCGCTCGCGGCCATCAGGCCGATCAAGCCCCAAGCGGTCTGCGAGGGCGTGCTGGGGCCCTGCCCCTTCAGCCCGGAATCGGAGTAAGAAGCGATGGATTCGCCAAAGCTACCGTCGGGCTTCTGCACGGCGCGCAGCCAGCCGGCGGCTCGCTCGCAGTATTCACGGGCGGTCAATGCAATGGTTTCGAGAGCGCGGAGGACGCCGCTGGTGCCATAGACATAGTTCACACCCCAGCGGCCGTACCACGAGCCGTCAGGCGTCTGATCGCGCAGCAGGAAGCCTACGGCGCGCCGGATGTTCGGGTGCGAGGCGGGCCAGCCGAAGCGACCCAGGCACTCGACCACGCGCGCCGTTACGTCAGCGGTCGAGGGATCGATCATGGCGTTGTGGTCGGCGAAGGGCACCTCCGTGAAGACGCGGCAATCATTGTCGTGATCAAACGCGCCCCAGCCGCCATCGCCATTCTGCATGCTAAGCAGCCAGTCCAATCCGCGGCGCAGGGCAGCCTCCATGCGCGGCTTATCTGGATAGGCCACGCGCTGCAGCGCCATCAGGACGAACGCCGTGTCGTCCACGTCGGGATAGAAATCGTTACGGAACTCGAAGGCCCAGCCGCCGGGCTCGGCGTCGCGGTTCTTGACCTGCCAGTCGCCGGGACCCAGGAGCTGCTTTTCCAACAGCCAGTGCGCCGCCCGCACCAGCACAGGGTGGTCGGGCGGCAAATTCGCCTCTTCGAGCGCCACCATGGCGATGGCTGTGTCCCACACCGGGGAGATGCACGGTTGCACGCGAATCGTGTCGTCCTCTTCGATCTCATAGCGCGCGAGGTGGCCGATCTCTCGGGCGGTGAGTGGGTCGTCGGGAGCGTAGCCGAGCGCGACCAGAGCAAAGACAGCGTTCATCATTGCCGGGAAAATAGTGCCCAAGCCGTCGGAGCCCTCCAGGTGCTCGAGCAGCCACTGACGCGCCTGGCGCAGCGCGCGCTGTCGCAGCGGCTTCCAGGGCAGGCGCTCATAGAGTTTGAAGGCACGGTCCAGTGCGAGGAAGAAGTTACGCCAGGTGAACCACTGCTGGTCCCAATCGAAGGCCGCGGTTTTGCGCGCCGGGTCGCGGAACAGCTCATCCACGCGAGCATGCACGGGCAGCGACCACCGCGGCTTGTGTGCGTAGAGGATCGCCAGCGGGATCACAATGCCGCGGGTCCAGGAAGACATCTCGTAGATGTTCAGGTAGAACCAGTTGGGCAGGAGCATCAGCTCGGGCGGCACGGCCGGCACCATCTCCCACGCCACCGCGCCCACCAGAGCCAGATAAAACCGGGTGTAGGATTTAGTCGCTTCCAGGCCGCCGAGCGCGTGGATCGTGCGCCGTGCCCGTTCCAGATGGGGCGTGTCCGAGGAGTCGCCGGCGAGCTTGAGCGCGAAATAGGCCTTCACAGAGGCGTTCAGCTCCGAGGGGCCTCCAGGATAGATGCTCCACCCGCCGTCGGCGAGCTGGCGGCGGCGGACGTAGTTAGCGAGCTTGGCAATGCGCTCGGGGTCGACCTTGTCTAACACGTGAAGATAAAAGATGTAATCCGACTCCAGCGTCGTGTCGGCTTCGAGCTCACCGACCCAGTAGCCTTCGTGAGCTTGGAGCGAAAGCAAGTAGTTGACGCCGCGTTCGACGGCGTCTTGCAGGCTCCGCTCGAGTGTAGACTCCGCCGTGCCGGAGGAGCGCACGCGCGGCGATGACTCAAAATCGACTTTTGCTCCCGATGCCACTCTTCCCCTCAGATTACCGATGGACAATGATGGTTTCCCGCCCCCGCTAACGGAGCGGCCAGCCAACACCCAGGCGCTAACACTTCGGCGGGGGCCCAGGCCCACGCCAGGCGAAAGTCGGGCAAACGAGCTTCACAACTTGGATGGACTTCTCCATCCACCCCCGAGATCGGAAGCCGCAGAAACTCTAAACCCCGTATTATGTCTGTGATTTGGACAGGGGTCAACAAAGAAGATGCTCGAGGTCTTCATCTGTGAACACGAAGCGCGGCGGATAATCGAGCGGGCGTTCAAGCCTCCAAGCACCCGGGCGAGTTGGTTTTTCCCGGCCGGTGCAAAGCACTACGGGCCGGTTTTGGCGCGCTCGAGCTTGCGCAGGCGTTCGGCCAGCTCCGGCAGGCGCGCAAGCCAACCATATTGCTGCTTGCACCTGTTGAGGGGCCGCGCCGGCGTGCCCCAAACGGTTTGCCCGGCCCGAATCGTTTTTCCTGTGATGATGCCCGCCTGCGCCCCAACCATCGCGCCGTCACCCACGTGGCAACGGTCGGCTATGCCCACCTGGCCGCCGAGCAGCACGTTTTTCCCCACGACGCTTGAACCCCCGATGGCCGTCTGCGCGGCGATGACGGTGTGCTCGCCGATGGTGACGTTGTGCGCCACCTGCACCAGGTTGTCTATCTTCACGCCCGCGCCGATACGCGTGGCGTCGAGCGCTCCGCGGTCGATCGTGGTGTTGGCGCCGATCTCCACGTCGTCGCCGATCTCAACCGTCCCCACCTGCGGGAACTTCCATTGCTTCCCTTCCCCAAAGACGTAACCGAAACCATCAGAGCCGATCACTGTGCCCGCATGGACGATGACGCTGTTGCCCAAGCGCGCGCCGGAGTAGAGTGTAACGCGAGGATACAGTCTGCAATTCTCTCCCAGTTGCGCCGAACTCCCCAGGAAGCAGAACGCGCCGATTTCGCTGCCTGCCCCGATTTGGACGTCGCCCTCGACCACGGCGTAAGGGCCGACAGCCACGCCCCTCGCAAGGCGCGCGGTGGGCGCGATAAGGGCAGTTGGATGGATGCCCTGCGCCACCGGCGGCGATAGAACGAGCCACGCCGCAGCCCGGGCAAACGCAAGCTTGGGATTCGCGGCGCGGAGTACCGTTTTCCCCGGCAGGAGCAGCCCCGGCGGCGCGATGACGCAGCGCGCCGCGGATCGAGCGGCAGGTTCCAGGTGCCGCGGCAAGGTAACATAGATCAAATCCTGCGCCCCGGCGCTTTCCGGGCTCGCCACTCCAGTGAGATAGGTCTCGGAGTCTCCTTCCAATTGCGCGCCCACGTGCTGGGCGACTTCGCGTGCGGTGCGGCTCATATCGTCCTCTCTCCAAAAGGGTGAGTTAGCCTTCAGAAGGGATACAAGGGCCTTTCACCCGGCGGCCGGGTGTTCCACCGGCGATGCAGCCAGAGCCACTGGTCGGGAAAACGCCGGACATAGTCTTCGATCACCCCGGTGAAGCGGGCCGTATTCTCCCGGATGTCGCGGCCCTGATCGTCCGAGCGGACCAGTTCCATCGCCGGCTCGAAGCGCAGGCGGTACTTGCGCAGGGAGGCGTCCCAATAGACATAAACCGGAACAACAGCGGCGTCGGTGTACAGGGCGATGCGCGCCAGCCCTGTGGTGGTCGAGGCTGGCACGCCGAAGAAATCAACGAAGACGCCCTCCTCGAGCATAGTGTTCTGGTCGGCAAGGATTCCGACAGTGCCGCCTTCACGCAGGGCCTTCAACAGGATCCGCGCCGAACGGTTTTTCTCGATCGGCGAGTTCCCGCGGAGGCAGCGGTATCTGTTTACCAGGGCTTCTACCCGGGCGTTGTCAATCGGACGCACCAGGAAATGCACTGGGTGGCCGTAAATAGAGGCGACGAACGGCCCCAGCTCCCACGCGCTCATGTGCCCGGTGAGCAGAAGGACGCCCTTGCCGCGACGCTCCGCCGCAACGAAGTTCTCGACTCCATCGAGCACGACGATGTGCTCGATGTTCTCGCGGGTGTATTTCGGAAACTGCGCAAGCTCCGCGGCCATCCAGCCCAAGTGGCGCATCAGGCGGCGGAGCGTGCGGCGGCGGCGCGCATCGGACCACTCCGGAAACGCCAGCCGCAGGTTGAACAAGGCCGTATGGCGTCGCGACGGGCCAAGAAACAAAGCCACCGCGGCAACCCAGGCGCCAACTGTGCGCGCCACCGGCCGTGGCAGAACGCCTAGGGTTTTCAGCAACAGCCACGCCGCCGCATACTCGAGCCGCTCCCCCATGTCCAGCCATTATGCTAGAGGCTGGAGGTCTGCGGCTAGAGGCCAGATACCTCTGGGATGCCGGACTCGGGCCGGATTTCCTGAAGCAAGGAGAAATCCTTCATCCTCGTGCGGCGTACCCAGCGTGGCAGTAGGGCACAAGGCTTGTATGGCAGATGCACAGGCTCTTACCGGTGTGGCCGGGCCGAGGGGGACAGGTTGAGCAGGAAAAAGCTGACGATGCGGTTCTCATAGCTCCGCTTTTCATCCTCCAGCATGGCGGCGTAGTTGCCTTTGGGGAGGATGTCCTGCTCGCGGGGCTCGGGTGAACGGAGGAACAGATCGCGCGTTGACTGGGCGAGCACAGGGTCGTCATTGACCAGGATGTAGAGCTTGGGGACGCCGGCCAAGCGAGACAGCCGCTGGGAAAGCGGAGGTTCGTGGCGGTAAGAGCGGTTGAGCCAGGCAAATCCGAACCGTGCGAATCGCTCCACAAGGGGCACCGAGGCCAAGCCGGTGCGCTCGATCTCCAGGCGCAGCATGTCGGCGGGCCGGTCATACACCGAGTCCACCGCGATGGCGCGGACGCGAGGCTCGGCGGCAGCCACGGCGAGGGCCGCGTAGCCGCCCAGGTTCGCTCCCCACAGGCCGAAGCGGCTGCGGTCCACGTCGTCGCGCTGGGCCACGGCAGCGATGGCGGCGCGCAGCTCCTGGGTCTCACGGTAGCCGAACGTGGAGTACCCGGGGCTGATGCCGTGAGCGGCGAAGTCAAACAGAAAGACGTTGTACTGATGGTCCTGCAGCGCCGTGACCAGCGTGAGCAGGTCGCCGCGGTTCGACTGGTAGGCGTGGCAGAGGACGATCGTCGGCGCCGTCCGCAGCCCGGGGAAAAACCAGGCTTCGCGGGTGCCCACCCCCGGCACGGTGAAGGAGACCACATCAGGGTGGCCCGGAAAACCTTTGAGGTTGATGTCGGTCCGCATGCGTTCCGGCGAGAGGGCGCGGTAGAGCAGGAAGCCGGAGAAGGCGGCGGTCGCCAGCAGCGCAATAAGAAACAGCGCCAGGATGGCGCTAATCAGCTTGGCATACCAGTTCGTGCGGTAGCGGTGCTTGGAGATCAGCGCCATGCGACCAGAGCGGGTCGCGGGCATGTTAACACAGGAGGCCGCGCCAGAGCCGCCGGCGCCGCCGTGCGTGTTTGAAATGCACTCCGGAACGAAGCTGGCATTATCATAGGATGGCTGACCGCGGGACCTTGCGCGGCGCAGCCGGGGCGACCAGCCATGCCGATTGTGGACCTCCGCCAGATGAGCTCGCGACAGCTCGCGCCCCTGCTCGAGGAAGAAGCGCAGCTCTGGCGCAAGGAGCTGCACTGGGACTACCGGGGGTCGCTCGAGCTGATCAAGCAATTCCTGGACGCGCGGTCACTCGCGGGCAACGCGGCGGTCGAGGACGGTCAGCCCGCCGGCTACGGCTTCTACGTGCTCGAGGAGCACAAGGGACTGGTGGGCGGGCTATTCGTCTCCCCGCGTTTTCCGCAACTCGCGCTGAGCCAGAAGCTGCTGGGCGAGATGCTCGCAACACTGAGCGCCATCCCGCGGCTCGAGCGAATCGAGGCGCAACTGATGCCTTTTGGCTGCGTGCTCGACCAAGCGCTGGTCGAGCATGGCTTTCGGCTCTATACGCGGCAGTTCATGCTGCTGGCGCTGGCCGAAGCCCAACCCAAGGGCACGCCGCTTTCGGCCGGGCTGCGTCTGGAGCGCTGGGATGACCGCTACTTTGAGCCCTGCGCCCGGCTGATCCACCTGGCCTACGCCAACCACGTGGATGGCGAGATCAACGACCAGTACCGCAGTGAAGCGGGCGCGCTGAAGTTTCTGAAGAACATCATCGTCTTGCCGGGCTGCGGGCAGTTCCTCGCGGAGGCATCGTTTGTACTGTGCCCGGTGGGGAGCGAACAGTTGATCGGTGTAGTGCTGACTTCGGCTGTCTCCCAGGGCGTTGGCCATACCACGCAGATCTGCGTGATGCCGGGCTACCAGGGCCATGGGCTCGGGAGGCAGTTGATGGAGACTTCGATCCAGGCGCTGCGGGCGCGCCGGTTCACGGCGCTTTCGCTCACCGTCACGTCGATGAACGCCGCGGCTATCCGGCTCTACGAGCAGCTCGGCTTCCGCACCATCAAGTCATTTGCCGCGGGCGTCTGGCAGCCATGAGGGAGTAGTCCGCAGTCAGCTATCCATCGCCAATTCAGAGTGGTCAGATCTTGGTCGTAAAGGTACGGCACTCGTCCCGAGCCAAGTCGAGCGATACCCTGCCCGATTGGGTGGTGCGAGAGCTTGCTTCCGTCTTGAAAAAGGCGGTGGCGAGCCACCGCACTCCAAGGACTACTTGCGGGCGCGCTCTTTCAGCAGGCCCTTCAGCTCGGACATAAACTCCTTCACGTCCTTGAACTCCAGATATACCGATGCGAAGCGCACGTAGGCGACCTTGTCGAGTTTCTTCAGCCGCGACATCAGTAGCTCGCCGATCTCGGTCGTGGCGCGCTCGCGCTCCGGCGCGTCGTGGACGAACCGTTCGACATCGTCCACAAGGTTTTCCAGCTTCGGGGTGGCCACTGGCCGTTTCTCACAGGACTTCAGCAGGCCCGTGAGGATTTTTTGCCGCTCAAATCGTTCCCGGCGGCCGTCCTTCTTGATGACCATGTAGGGGATCTCGTCGATGCGCTCATAGGTGGTGAAGCGGCGGCCGCATTTCAGGCATTCGCGGCGGCGGCGGATGAGGTCGCCTGCGCGCCCTTCGCGGGAGTCGATCACCTTATCGTCCACGTGCGAGCAGAAGGGACACTTCACCGGGGTGCCTCTCCGGATTTTACCGGCTTGTCCGGATTCGCGCGGGCCGCGTCCGGGACGTTTGCAGGCGTCCTAGCTGCCTCCGCGATGGCCTCGGCGCGGGCCAGGCGCCGGAGCTCGCCCATGGACCATCCCTCGCGGATCAGCAACGGCACCCCCGCCAAGCTGGACGCGGCGAAGGTCACCAGCCAGAGCACGATCGAAGCCGCGGCAGCGGGTTCCTTTTCTACTCCTAACACGACGGTGAAGGCAAGGAAGCAGGCCACTTGCGAGCCGCCGCCGACGCCGGGCAACTGCAGGGTCGAGCCGACCATTGTGAACGCCAGCACCAGCAATGCGCCCGAAAATCCCAGCTCTGCCAAGCGCCCCCCGAAGCTGCGCGCCACCCAGACATAGATCATCGCGACCAGCACCCAGTGCACGGCCGAATAGGCGACCGCAGCGAGCAGATCAGGAAACGTGCGGATGGCTTGCAGGCCCTCGCTGAACCCGGCGAACAGCCCGGCGCAGCGCCGCCGCCAGCCGGTCGCGGAGTGCCAGCCTGCCAGCCGCCGCTCCAACGCAACGGCGCCGTGAAGGCGAAAATAGACCAGGAAGGCGATCGCGGCGACCAGGCCGACCAAGAGCGTCAGCCCAGTGGTCCGCGCCGCGTCGAGGAAGGCGCGGTGGGCGCTTTGGTCAATCGCCAGGCGGGGCAGCACCAGCAACCCGAATCCGGCAATGACCGCGGTGCTGGCCGTGTCGAACAGCCGCTCGAGCACATAGATACCGAAGGTGCCCGAGATCGGGAGGCGGTCTTTGCGCGCAATCAGCAGCGGCCGGATGGGCTCGCCGGCTCGGCCCAGAAGAAAAACGGCCGTGAAGCCGATCAGCGTCGAGCGATAGACGTTTGCGAAGGTTGTCCGGCCCAAATAGCGAGAAAAGCGCACCCAGCGGAGGGCGCGGATGGCGTAGGTCACATAGATGCTGGCTAGTGAGAGGAGCAGCAATGAGCCGCGGGCCTGGCGCAACGAATGGCCCAGTCGGTCCCAACTGAAATCCTGGAGATGGATGGCGCTGCGGGAGCGATAGACCAGGGCGCCCAGAACCACCAGCGCCACCGCTGCGAGCAGCAGCTTGCGAATTGAGCCGCGTAAGGCGAACGAAGTCGAATCCGGCATCCGCCCGGCAGCGTAACCGCATGGCCCAGGGGTGTCAAGAAAGCTGCGGGAGGCGCGGCCCGCCGCCCCGCCGCGGCAGAAGCTTGTGCGCGGCAGGTCGGACGGATAAGATGCGCGCCATCTCCGATTCCGGCCCCTGGGCACTCAGGGCGGCGGAACATTTCGGCGGCAATTCTCGTTCCTTGAGTGGAGGCCGAGAAGTGCGCGGGTTAAGAGGCTGATGCAGACTTGGAGCCAGATGCTCAACTGGTTCAGCAATGCCTCCGAGGCGAGGGCTCGGCTTGGGAGGAACTTGTGCGGCGTCACACGCGGCGCGTCTACAACCTGTGCTACCGGTTCACCAGCCAGCGCCACGAGTCAGAAGACCTGACTCAGGAGGTTTTCCTGCGCATCTATCGAACGCTCGGCAGTTATCGCTCGGCGCACGGCGGCTTTGCCACCTGGATGACCAGCGTGACGCGCAATCTGCTGATTGATCATTACCGCCGCACCCGGCGCGACCGCATAACCGACTCGCTCGAAGATGCCCTGCCGAAGCTGGAAACAAAGGAATCCGCCGGCCGCCGGCCCGATCAGGCAGCGCTGTTGGGCGAATTGAGCGAGCAGATCCAGCGAGCGCTCGGCCGGATCTCTCCCGAGCTTCGCGAGGCCGTCATCCTGCGCGACTTGCAGGGGCTGGAATACCGCGAAATCCGGGACGTGCTTGGCGTGCCGGAAGGCACAGTGAAGTCGCGCATCAACCGCGGCCGCGTCGAGCTGGCGCGGCTGCTCGAACAGATGGGAGTGCGTCCGGAGTGAGCCATGGCCCCGAACGATAAACAATGGGCGTGTGAAAAGATCGAAACGCAGCTGAGTGATTACCTCGACCGGCTGCTCAGCGCCGCCGAGCGCGGCGGCTTTGAGGAGCACTTGGCGGGGTGCGCGCGCTGCGCGCCGCTGGTGCAGAGCGTCGGCGGTCTGGTGAACCGGATGCACCGGCTGGAACCGCTGGAGGCGCCGCCGCGGCTGGTGTACAACATCCTGGACCGCACGCTCGGTGCGCGCACGGAAAAGAGAGGCTGGCGCGCCTGGATGGGCTGGCTGCAGCCGATGTGGCAGCCGCGGTTCGCTTACGGCGCAGTGAGCGTGCTGGTCACGGCGGCCGTGCTTTTCCAGGCCCTGGGCTTCCAATGGCGCAAGCCGACGCTGGCGGATCTGAACCCGGTGAACATGTATCGGGCGGCCGATCGCCGCGCCCACATCATCTACGCTCGCGGCACGAAGTTTGTCACCGACCTGCGCGTGGTGTACGAGATTCAGTCACGCCTGCGACCCGAGGTCGAACCGCAGCCGGCGCCCGAGCAAAAGCCCGGCCCCGGCCAGTCGAATGGCCCGCAGCCAAAAGTGCCCCGGCAGCTCAACCGGGCCAACGATAAGTACCGGACACCGACAATGCTAGCCTGCGCCCTCGGCGCCATGCCGATAAGGAGCCTGCGATGAACTGCGCCGTCCACACCGAAGTGGAGGCCACAGGATTCTGCCGCAACTGCGGAAAGCCGCTCTGCACCCAATGCACCCGCGACGTCCGCGGAATCCTCTACTGCGAAGGCTGCCTGGCTGACCTGCTGACCAAACCGCAGCCCGCGGCGAGCAGCGGCAGCTGCGGCCTGGCCGCGGTGCTGGGGTTCATCCCGGGCCTGGGGGCGGTCTATAACGGCGAATACTCCAAGGCAGCCATTCACGTGGTCATATTCGTGGCGTTCATCGGAGCGCTGAATAGCGACCTCGGCGAGCCGGCGGAGTCCATGTTCGGCGTCTTGCTCACTGCCTTTATCGTCTACATGGCCGTCGATGCCTACCGGACAGCCAAGGCAAAGAAGCTGGGACAGGCTCCGCCGATGCCGCTGGGCGAGTTCACGAAGGACAAGCCCATCGGGCCGCTGATCCTGATCGGGCTGGGCGTGCTGTTCCTGCTCCAGAAGATGGGGGTTCTCCCCCTGCGCCACGTCTTCCAGTTCTGGCCGGTCTTCCTGATCGCCGTCGGTGTGCTGTTGCTCTGGAAGCGGACGCGGTCGCGCTCTTAGGAGGCAGCTCGAGATGAGCAATGGAACGAAATGCAAATGCGCGCGCTGCACCTGCAGCGGGCTGATGGGTCCGGTGGTGCTGATCACCCTTGGCGCGCTGTTCCTGGTGGGCCGCCTGGGCTGGAACTATTCATTCCATAACCTGTGGCCGGTGCTGCTGATTGCGATCGGCCTGGTCAAGCTGGTCGAGGCGCTGGCCTCCAGCGAAGGGCACGTCGGCTCATGAGAGAGCGCCGATTGAGTACGGAGCGCAAGGAATGACCAACGGCAAACCACGTCGGCGCTCGATCTTCAGCGGGGTGCTGCTCATCGTGCTGGGCGTGCTCTTCCTGCTGCACAATTTCCGAGGCGGCTTCCCTCTCTGGGATATTTTCTTGCGCTGGTGGCCGGTTCTGCTGATCGTCTGGGGCCTGGCCAAGCTTTACGACCACCTCAGGGCGCGGCAGACGGGTGAGGCAGCACCGCGAACGATCACCGGCGGCGACATTTTGCTGGTGTTCATCCTGGTGGGGCTGGTCAGTTCGATCGGCGGAATCGATTGGCTCCGGCAGCACCCCGATCATTGGGGCGATCTGGGCGTGCCCTGGGCACAGCCCTATTCGTTCAACGAAGAGGTTCCCGCAAAGGGCGTCGCGGCCAACTCGCGCATCGCGATCCGCACCAACCGCGGCGACATCACCGTCCGCCCCGAGGAGGCCGCGGAGATCCGTGTCCTGGTGAAGAAGACCGTGCGCGAATCGGATGAGAGCCGCGCCAAGGGGCACGCGCAGCAGGTCAGCGTCGCCATTGTCCAGACGAGCGATGGCTACGAGGTGCGGCCGCAGGGCCAAGGCACAGGCCTGCAGGTGGATCTGGAAGTGCATGTGCCGAAGCGGTCGAGCGTGAACCTCTGGACCGACCGCGGCGCCGTACAAGTCACCGGCCTTGCCGGGAGCGTGACCGCCCACGGGGAGCGCGGCGAGATCGAGATCCGCGACACCGGCGGCGACGTGAGCGTTGAGCAGGCCCGCGGCGACGCCCACATCGTCGGCGCGCGGGGCAACGTGAAGCTCTCCGGGAAGGGCGGCCAGATCGAAATCGCCGACGTGAATGGCGAGGCGGTGGTCGAAGGCGAGTTCTACGGCCCCATCCGCATCGAGAAGGCGGCCAAGGGCGCGCGTTTCATCTCCCATCGCACCGATTTGACCGTCACCCAATTGTCCGGCCGGATTGCCACCGGCTCGGGGAGGCGGGAGATCTCCAACGCGCCGGGCAATCTGACGCTGGCGACGCGAAAATACGACGTTGTGCTGGAAAACGTCACCGGGCGCGTGCACATCGAGAACCGCGACGGCGACGTCCAATTGCGCTTTTCCCAGCCGCCCCGCGAAGAGGTGGAGGTGACCAACGCCTCCGGCAGCATTGAGCTGGTGCTGCCGCCGATGTCGACCTTCGAGGTGCAAGCCGAAACGCGCAAGGGCGACATCGAATGCGAGTTCAGCGAGCTTGCGCCGCAGAAGAAAAAACTGCACGGCGACACCAAGCTCGAAGGCAAGCTCGGCGCAAAAGGCCCGCTGCTCCGTCTCAAGACCAGCTATGGCACGATCCGACTGCGCAAATCTTCGTAGTGCAGGCGATCCCCGCGCCGGAATCCCGCCGCCTGACCCGGGCTCTGCCGCCTGCGGAAACCGGCCGAATTCCTTACCGCTCGACGATCCGTTCGAGCGTCGCGAAAAATTCCGGAAACGAAACGCCGACGCAGCCGGCGTCGTGGATGACGCTGGGGCCCTCGGCGGCCAGAGCGGCCACGGCGAAGGCCATGGCGATGCGATGGTCGCCGTGCGGGTCAATCTCCGCGCCGCGCAGTTTCCCGGCGGCGCGCCCGGCGACGCGCAGGCCATCGGGCCGCTCCTCAACCTGCGCGCCCATGCGCCGCAGATTTTCCGCCAATGCGGCGATGCGATCGCTTTCCTTCACCCGCAGCTCTTGCGCGTCGCGGATCTCGATACCCTGCTCGGTGTAGGGGCCCAGCGCCGCCAGCATCGGCAGCTCGTCAATCATCTGCGCCACGGCTGCTCCGGAGATCACGCCGCCATCGAGCAGTGCGTAACGCACGGCGATGTCGCCCACCAGTTCGCCGCTCGAGCCGTGCACTGAGACCAGGCTGATCGGCGCGCCCATCGTGGCCAGCACGTCGAGCACTGCGGCGCGCGTCGGGTTCAACCCCACGTTGTGCAGCAGCAGATTCGACTCCGGCAGCAGCAGCGCCGCCGCCAGAAAAAAAACAGCGGACGAGAGGTCACCGGGTACCACCAGGCGGCGCGCCACTAGGCGTCCCGAGCCATCGCCGCCGCGGCCGCCTGCGCAACCCTGGACGCGAATGGTGTGACCTGAGCGCTCAATGCGCACGCCGAATTCGGCGAGCGCAAGCTCGGTGTGATCGCGGGTGCGGATGGGCTCCTCCACCGAGGTCACGCCGTCGGCATAGAGGCCGGCGAGCAGGACCGCTGATTTCACCTGGGCGCTGGGGATCGGAAGCGTGTATTCGATAGATCGAAGAGGGCTGCCGGTGATTTCGAGCGGCGCGAAATCGTCCTGGCGCGCCCGGATGCGCGCGCCCATGCGAGCCAGCGGCTCGATGACGCGGCGCATGGGCCGGCGCCGCAGCGAATCATCGCCCGAGAGCGTGGACGCGAATCCCTGGCCGGAGAGCACGCCCGCCAGCAGGCGCAGAGTCGTGCCGGAATTGCCGGCGTCAAGCGTCCGGCGGGACCTGCGGAGGCCGTCGAGGCCCGCTCCGGTGATCTGGACGCGATCGTTATCGGCTTCGATGCGCACCCCGAGTCGCCGCAGGCAGTCGAGCGTGCGGCGGCAATCGTCGGCGGCGGAGAAATGCTCGATCTCGCTGCGGCCTTCGGCCAATGCGGCCAGAATGGCGTAGCGGTGCGAGATGGACTTGTCGCCGGGCACCTCGATCGCGCCCGTCACGGCGCGCGCCGGCGAAATGGTCTTGCTCTCCACGGGGCGGATTCTAGCACGCCGGCTCAGGCCGCACTCTCCAGCCGGCGCTGCTCTGCCGTGCTTCTTTTCCTGCCGCCCTGCCGGGGGAGGCAAAGGAAGCAGAGGAGGAAGGAGGACCCCCCCACCCCCCTTTTTTCGTAACAGTGGAATCTAAAGGACTTTAAGTCCAATGAATTTGTATCAGTGCATTCTAAAGGACTTGCGGGCGCATTTTTCGTATCAGTGCATTCCAAAGGACTTAGCCGCCTCGGCGGACATTTCTGGTGAGTTTGCATTTCCAAAGGACCTACGCGGTCGAGCGCAGAAATCTCCGGCCGGGAGGCAGAATCGGTCAGCGTAAACA
>JBASRK010000160.1:0-4636 GCA_049273775.1 Candidatus Acidiferrales bacterium | reverse complement strand
TTATCGGCAGGTCTCTTGTCTTGGGCGTGAGCAAGCGAACCTGGCGCGACAAAAGCCAATAGCAGAAGCGCAAGAAATGTTGCTAGCGAGCGCATATTTCCCTCCCCGATAATTTTGCTGAACGCGGCGGGCCTGTAACACAACCAGAAACACCGTGTCAGGCTTTCTGCCCACTTTTGGAGAGGCTGACGCAGCGGGCGGACGCCAGCCCGGAACACAACCGGATTCCCACGTATCAGGTGCAGCGCAGGACTGATCTCCCGCACTCGCATCCCCATGAATCTTGCCGGAACCTTGGGTTCAGAAACTCGCGGTTGAAGGCGATCTCCTGCTCCCCCGGAAGCAGAAGATGGGCCTGTACGCTTCCTCGGACCGGGGGAGGAACTGGCAGCACATCGAAGGCCCCCAGCCGAGGGTTCTTTCCCCGTGCTTACAGCGAGCGAACTGCGCCCTACAATTCTGTACTTCCCTACGCCTTGTACCCCGGAACCACCGCCGGCTGCGGCGCGAGGCCAACCGCCTCGCGGGCAACGGGCACCTTCATCCGCCGCAGGACGAAGAAGGCGAGCACGGCCGCAGTCAGGTCGAAGGCGATGGCGATGCCGAAGACGCCCACCCAGCCGATCTTCGGCATGGTGAACTTACCGGCAAAGGGCGTCCAGATCTTGGGCACCACGGTGAGGGCGATGCCGTAAGTGATCAGCACGCCGGCCAGCACGAGCACAATGCCCTTGGTCTTTCGACCCAGTTCCATGCGAAGCGCCGTGGGAGCGAGGAAGAGCGCGAAAAGCACCAGAGCGCCGCCCAGCAGCAGCAGGATGTCGGCGCGGAAGTCGAAAGCCTTCCCCAGGGCCAGCGCGGACCCGATCGGCACGAAGACGGACGCAGTGCCCTTGGCCGTATAGAGGAAGCCGTAATTCGCAGTGGCGTGCTTGCGCCCGAAGAAGTCACCGCAGGTGGCTGGGAAAAGCGAGAAGATCTCGCCCCAGCCGAAGAAGGTGAAAGCGCTGAAAACGACGAAGAGCAGCGGGTTGCGGGCAAACTGGATCAGCGCGAAGATGGCCAGTCCCTCGAGGCCGAAAGCGAGGGTCATCGTCTTCTCACGGCCGATGTGGTCGGAGACCCAGCCCCAGAACGGGCGGCAGAGCCCGTTCACCAGCCGGTCCGCGGCGAGGGCGAACTGGAGCGCCGGCAAGGTAATGAAGAGGAAGCTGACGGGGAACTTGTCGACCTTGAAATCAATCGCCATCGGGGCGAGCTGAGCGACCGCCATCAAGCCCCCCGTAGCGACGAGCGTCATCATCAGGTACATGAGCCAGAACTGCGGCGTCGCGGCCATCTGGCCGGAAGTGAAGTCCACCGCGGACTGGCGCTTCTTCACCTGCTCGCCGCGCGCTGCCTGCGTCCAGGACCCCGGCAGCCAGCCGGCGGGCGGGGACTTGAGAAACAGTGCCGCGATGATGACGACCACACCCTGGATGATGCCCCAGTAGATGAAGGCGTGCTGGTATCCCGCCCTGTTGATCATGTTGGCGATGGGCACCACGGTGAACGCGGAGCCGGCGCCGAAGCCTGCGGCCGTCAGTCCCGCGGTGAGCCCGCGGTGGTCGGGGAACCACTTCAGGGCGCTGCCGATCGCCGTGCCGTACACGATGCCGGCGCCCAGTCCGGCGAAGGCGTAGGAAACATAGAGAGCGGTTAGGGACTCCGCTCTTCCGCTTCCAACCCAGCCCAGCCCCGCCAGGATGCCCCCGAGCATGACCAGGAGCTTGGGTCCGAACTTGTCCACCAGCCAGCCCTCGAAGGGGACGAGCCATGTCTCCAGGAGCACGAAGACGGTGAAGGTGACCTGGATGAGGGCCAGTTCCTGGCGCAGGTGCTTCATCAGCGGCGGCACGAATAGCGTCCAGCCGTACTGGAAGTTCGCCACCGCCACCATGCTGAGCACGCTGAAAAAGAGGATGAGCCAACGGTTGTCGAGGAGAGCCCGGATCCCTGTCTTCCGCTCCGCCGGAATTGCGGACATGGATGCACCTCCTTAGAGGCCCATGGGGACGCAAGCACTACCCTGACTCTGCCAATCCCCCGCGGCCCTATATCACCCTCCCCGTGAGGAAGCAAGAAACAGGGCCGAGGGGCAGCGTCCCGCCCGCCTGCTAGGTGGGCGGGTGAGTCGTTTCCACCTCTTTCAGGAACGGGATCACGCCGGGAATCAGCCACTTCTCCCAGCTCTGGTCCACTTTGCTCTGGAAGTAATCAATGTCGTCGTCGGTGAAGTGCGCGAAGCGTCCCTGCTTGAGCAGGTAGTCGCGCACCGGGAGCCGCTTGTAGCGCCCTTCGGCGATCTCCTTCGTCTTGCCGTACAGTTTGATGACGCCCTGTTCCACCTCGTAGAGCGGCCAGATTCCCGTCGTCACCGCCAATTCGCCCATCTCGTGCGAGAGCATGGGATCGTAGTCCCAGCCCTTGGGGCACGGGTCCAGCGAGTGAATGAACGTCGGACCGCCGATGGAGAGCGCTTTGCGGATGTTGTTCATCGCCTGCAGGGGATAGGACATGCACACCGTGGCGACGTATTTGCACGTGGTGTGCCCCACCGCCATCATTCCCGCCATGTTTTTCTTCCACCGATGGTGCATGATGCGCTTCATCTTGCCCGGCGGGCTGAACGTGGTGTGCGCGCCGTAGGGCGTGCTGCCCGAAAGCTGAATGTCGGTGTTGGCGTAGGACTCGTTGTCGTACATCAGGATGAGGAGGTTGTAGTCGGGATGGGTCATCGCCGCGGAAATCGCCGAAAGGCCCATGTCCGCGCCGCCGCCGTCGCCGCAAAACGCAATCACATTGATGGGTTCGTCCTTGATCTTGCCCTTGCGCATCAGCGCCTTCAGGCCCGCGGCCGTGCCCATCGCGGCCGAGCCGCTGCTGCCCAATTGGGTGTGCATCCACGGCACCACCCACGAGGTGCTGTAATACGTGGTGTTCGCCACGTACATGCACCCTGTGCTGCCCAGCACGACGGTCCGGGGGCCCGCCGCCTTGGCCATCAGCTTCATCACCAAGGCCGATTCGCAGCCCTGGCAGGTTCGGTGGCCCGAGGTGAAGAACTCCTCGAGCGGCATCTTCTTGACCCCTTTGATGGGGTCCATTTCCTGCGTGGGCTGAGTGTTTACGTATGTGGCCATCTCTCTACCCTCCTCTTTCGCGGTCAAAACTTACCAGGAAAGGGGCTGGCCGCTACTCGCGCAGCCCGATCCACTGGGTTAATGGTTGCGGTTTTCCATCCGCCGCCTCATACACGATGTCGCTCATCTTCTTGACATCGGGCACGGTGACTTCGCGCCCGCCCAAGCCGCAAATGAAGTTGAGTAAGGGCGGCCGTTTCGCGGTCGGGTACATCGCCGCGCGCACCTCGGTGGCCAGCACGCCGCTCAGATACGGCGAGCCGAAGGAGTAGTCGCGGTCGATAATCCCCACCCCGGAGAACCGTCCCAGGCACTTGGCCAGCTCCTCGGCCGCAAACGGCCGGAACCAGCGCACGCGCACAAACCCCACTCTCTTCCCTTCCTTGCGCATCGCCCGGATCGCCACTTTCACCGGTGTCGAGAGCGTCCCCATGCCCACCAGGACGATATCCGCGTCCGCGGTCTCGTATTCCTCGAAGAACGGGTTTCCGTAATGCCGGCCGAAGACCTGCTCGAACTGAGCGTAGACTTCGGGGATGACGGTGGAGGCGCGCTCCATCGCCGCCGCGTTCTGCCGGCGGATCTCCATCACCCAGTCTTCGTTGGCCTGAGGGGCTACAGTGATGGGATTGTCGGGATGGAGCAGCAGGTCGCCGCGATTGTAGCGCGGCAGGAACGCGTCCACCTTCTCTTGCGACGGGATCTTGACGATCGCCTGCGAGTGGGTGAGGAAGGCGCCGTCGCAACTGATGGCGCACGGCAGGAAAACGCGCCGGTCCTCGGCCACGCGATAAGCGATCAGAGCCGTATCCAGCGCCTCCTGGGCGTTGTCCACCCAGACGAGCTGCCAGCCCAGGTCGCGCACCGCCAGCGCGTCGTTGTGCTCCACGCCGAAGGCTCCGGGATCGTCGAGCGCCCGGTTGCCTACCATCGCCACCATGGGAATGCGCAAAGCCGGCGTCACGGTCAGCGCTTCGAAGGCATACATCCAGCCCACGCCGCTGCTGCCGCAGAACACCCGCGCCCCCACTGCCGAGGCGTGTTTTACGATCTCGAACTGCGAGTGCTCGCTTTCCGCAACGATGTATTCGCAGTCCAGCTCGCCGTTCGCCACCAGCTTCGCCACGTATTGCATCACCGTATCGTAGGGACGTATCGGATACGCCGTGATCACGTCCACGTCGGCCAGCTTGCAGGCCACCGCGATGGCTTCGCTTCCGGTGATCAGGGCCGTCTTGTCAGCCTGTTGCTCGATCGTTGCTACCGCCTGCGCCATGACACTTCTCCCTTTTGACGGATTCTAGCCTTCGCGAGCAATGTCCAGCATCTCGGGCACCTGCTCTTCATATTGCCCGCGGTAACGGAAGCCGTGGGACCGCTCCGGGCGGTGCTCGATTTTCTCCAGCAGCCACTTCTTGTAGCCTTCCTTGTCCTTGTTCCGCATCTCCCACTGG
>JBASRK010000152.1:0-11365 GCA_049273775.1 Candidatus Acidiferrales bacterium | reverse complement strand
TTCTTGTGCTGGGCTTCGATGGCCTTTACGCCGCCGCCCTGCCGGATCCGCTCTTCCTCATTCTTGATTTCAGTGAGCAGATCCACCATCCGGCGGGTATTTTTCTCGAAATCAGGCGACTTGCGGTTGACGCGCGATTGAAGGATGAAGCTCGACAATGGGGGCGACCTCTCGCGCCAGCCCGTCCGTGGAATGGGCGTCGCAATTTGGCCGGCCAAAGAGTATACGTTGTTTGCCCCGGCTTAGGCGAGCGAGGCTGCCCGGCGGTACTGGGTGAGTTTAGTGAATTACGCGCACCCTAGCGAAGTCACACTTCATCAGTCGCGCCAGGCGGGGTGTCTAAGCGGCAATGTCCAGTTGCCGGAAAGGCGACTTTGCAGGCACGACGGGAGAAGAACAACTTCCGGCAAGGCAGATTCGGGGATCTGAGCTTGAGGGCCATTTGCCCGATTTGCCGACTACACGGCCAAGTGGTTTCAGGCCATCCCGACGGCCCCCTCCACCCACTTTCATGTACGGGCCTTTCACAGGCGGAATCCGCTCTTCATTCGCAAAGACAAGACTTATCGCCAGCCATCGGTTTGGGCGGGTATAATCCACGCCACTGTGGCACTGACCTCTGGCACTAGACTCGGGCCATACGAGATCGTTTCTCCGCTGGGCGCGGGCGGGATGGGCGAAGTGTATCGTGCGCGCGACACGCGCCTTGAGCGCACCGTCGCCATCAAGATTCTTCCGCCGCACCTTTCCGGCGATCCGAGACTGCGGCAGCGCTTCGAGCAGGAAGCGAAGGCCATCTCCAGTCTGAATCATCCCCACATCTGCGTGCTGCACGACGTTGGCCATCAAGACGGCACCGACTTCTTGGTGATGGAGTACCTGGAGGGCGAAACACTGGCGACGCGGCTGGAACGGGGGCCGCTGGCACTCGATCAGGTGCTGAAGTACGGCATCGAGATCGCCGATGCGCTGGACAAGGCTCACCGACAGGGTGTCGTGCACCGCGACCTGAAGCCCGGCAACGTGATGCTAACGGCGTTGGGGGCCAAGCTTCTGGACTTTGGCCTGGCCAAAGCGGCGGTTCCTTTGGCGCCGGGATCCACCATGACAGCCGCGGCGACGCACACCACGCCGATCACCCAGCACGGCACGATTGTGGGGACCTTCCAGTACATGTCGCCCGAGCAGGTGGAGGGCAAGGAAGTGGATGCGCGGAGCGACATTTTCTCGTTTGGCGCCGTGCTTTACGAGACGGTGACTGGGCGCCGCGCTTTCCAGGGCAAGAGCCAGCTCAGCGTGGCCTCGGCGGTGCTGGAAAAGGACCCGGAGCCAATCAGCACGCTGCAGCCGATGACGCCGCCCGCGCTGGACCGCGCCGTCCGCCGATGCCTGGCGAAGGACCCCGAGGACCGCTGGCAGACGGCGCGCGATCTCCTGCTGGAGCTGAAGTGGATCACCGAGGCCGGTTCGCAGGCGGGCGTACCGGCGCCGGTGGTTTCGCATCGCAAGGTGCGCGAGCGGCTAGCTTGGGCCCTGGCGGCCGTCCTTGCCATCTCAGTACTCGCTCTCTGGCAGCCCTGGCGACCACGGCCGAAGGCGCCGCAACTGGTCCGCCTGAGCGCGGAAATCGGCGTGGACGCCGATCTGAACACCGACTTCGGGCCTTCTGCGATCCTCTCCCCCGACGGCGCGTGGCTGGCTTTCCTGGCCCGCGGTGCCGACCAGAAGTGGCGCATCTACGTCCGGTCGCTCGATCAGTTGCAGGCCTCTGCGGTTTCGGGCACGGAGAATGCCCGCGACCCCTTCTTTTCGCCTGACGGCCAATGGATCGGCTTTTTCGCTGACGGCAGGCTGAAGAAGATTTCTGTGCAGGGTGGTGCGGCGGTCGCACTCTGCGATGCTCCCGATGACCGCGGCGGAAGCTGGAGTGAGGATGGTGCAATCGTGTTTGCCCCGGACAGCCGGGTGGCCTTATCCAAAGTCTCCTCGGCGGGAGGAACCCCCGAACCGCTGACCACGCTCAATAAGCAAGCGGGCGAAGCCACGCACCGCTGGCCCCACGTGCTGCCCGGGGGCAAGGCCGTACTGTTCACCTCCAGCACTAACTGGGACAACTACGAGGACTCAGACCTCGTCGAGTACTCGATGGCCTCGGGAAAGCGAAAGACGGTGCACCGCGGCGGCTTTCACGCGCGCTATCTGTCCAGCGGCCACATCATCTATATGCACGAAGGCACGCTATTCGCCGTCCCCTTCGACCTCAAGCGCGTGGAGGTGACCGGTCAGGCGGCGCCGATTCTCGAAGGCGTGGTCACCAATCCCAACAATGGCGGGGCGCAGTTCTCCTCTTCGGAAACCGGGAACCTCGTCTATGTCGCGGGCCGCGGCGGCGCTCAGAACGTGTCCATTTACTGGATGGACCGCGAGGGCAAATTCGTGCCGCTCCGCGAGACCTCCGGCGCCTACGCGAATCCCGCGTTTTCTCCGGACGGGAAGCGCTTGGCCGTGGAGATCTTGGATGGGAAGAGGAGTGATATCTGGCTGTACGAGTGGGAAAGGGATACCCTCACCCGACTAACCTTTACCGGCGAATCGAACTCAAATCCTGTCTGGACGCCCGACGGCCAGAGAATCATGTACACCTTGCAAGAAAAGGGCGAGCCGCTCAACCTCTACTGGAAACGCGCCGATGGCGCCGGGGATGCCCAACGCCTCACCGAAAGCAAGAACCCTCAATACCCCGGCTCCTGGCGGCCCGATGGCAAGGTCCTGGCCTTCGCCCAATTCAACCCCGACACTTCCTGGGACATCCTGACACTGCCGCTCGAAGGCAACGAAAAGTCCGGCTGGAAGCCCGGGGAACCCAAGCCTTTCTTGAACAGTCCTTTCATGGAAGGGGAGCCCGCCTTTTCGCCCGATGGCCGCTGGCTCGCCTACCAGTCCAACGAATCCGGAAGCTTCGAAGTGTACGTCCGGCCTTTCCCCGGGCCGGGCGGCAAGTGGCAGATTTCCATCGGCGGTGGCTACCTCCCCAAGTGGTCCCGCAACGGCAAGGAGCTCTTTTATCGACTGCGGGACGGCAAGATCATGGTGGCCAACTACAGCGCCTCCGGGGACTCCTTCCATGCGGAAAAGCCCCGGTTGTGGTCCCCCGGTCAGTTTCAGTTTACCCGCCGCTTGGTCGGCACTAACTTTGACCTCTACCCCGACGGCAAGCGCTTCGCCGTGCTGAAGGCTCCCGCCACCGGCGAGACCTCAGCGGTCAACAAGGTCAGCTTCATCTTCAATTTTTTCGAGGAGCTGCGCCGCAAAGTTCCCCCCGGCAAGAATTGAGGCCGCCCGTGCCTCCCGACCTCGGCATGGCGGGAGAGGGTCCTCATAAGTCGGCTTCACGTCAAAATGAGCACCGTTCACGTGGACGTATAACGGGCTACTCGTAGAAGTGTAACCCCTAACTCCCCCGAAGTCCGCATCCGGAAGTTTGGACAGATGTTCGAGGCGTCCCAGAGCACTTCCAGAGATCGCAAGTCCTGGTAAACGTCCTTCCTGGCCATTGATAAAGGTGCCTGCCTCGTCTTTTTTTGCGGGGCTGACCCACGACCTGCCCGGCTCACCGATGGCATTGGGCACAGGCGCGAAGGATTTGCTGTCGGCGAGGCGCTGGACAGAATGGAGCGGAACAGGCATCCTGGCTCGCTCTTGCGTCGTTCAGAAGGGAAGGCTTCGCAAAATGCTGTTTGTTGATCTGGCGCTTGCCCGGCGGCTTGAAGCCGCCGAGGCACAGGCCGGAGTCGAATCCGCTGCGACGCTTTCGCGGTTGCGACCGGAGAGCGCGGCAGCGGCCGAGCGGATCGCCGGAGGAGCCGCTGTCTTCGCGGGTGTCAGTTCGCCGCTTACGCAGGCCATGGGGCTTGGCCTTCAGGGGCGGGTCGCGGAGGCCGAGGTCGAGCGCCTCGAGGCATTTTTCAGCAGCCGCGGCGATGCGGTGCGCGTCGAAGTGTGTCCCTTCGCCCATGCGACGCTGGTCGAGCTGTTTGGCCGGCGTGGTTATCGCGTTGCGGAGTTTTCGAACGTTCTGGTCCGGCCGCTCGACCGCGGCGAATCGTGGCCGGCGGCGCCGGCAGAGATTCAGATCGAGCCCGCGGGGCCGCAGGATTCAGACCTGTGGGCGCGAACCGTCGCTCAGGGATTTGCCGAGCATTTTCCGGCGACGCCGGAGCTCGTGGAGCTCATGACCATTTTCTGCCACCGGCCCACAACCAAGTGTTTTCTTGCCCGGATCAAGGGAGAGCCTGTCGGCGGGGCGTCGCTCTCGCTGTACGAAGGCATTGCCGGTGTTTACGGCGCCAGCACCCTGCCGGCGTTTCGCAACCGCGGCGTCCAGACTGCGCTGCTTCACGCACGAATGGCCGCCGCAGCAGCGGCGGGATACGATCTCGCCATGACCAGCGCTCTGCCGGGCAGCGCCTCCCAGCGCAACATCGAGCGTCAGGGCTTCCGGGTCGTCTATACCCGCTCGAAATTCATCCGCGAATGGGCTTAGAAGTTTGCCGAGTGCATCAGCGCAACTGTAAGACCACGGCCCGCCGATCACGGTGAACGGCGGCGGATGCCCCTACGCCCTGCTGGCGAGGTCCGGAGAAGGTTTCCGGACGATCGCCATCGCCACCTCGACGACTCTTTCCGGCGCCACGACGCGATTCACCAAGCCCCAGGCGTGCGCCTCGCCGGCCGTAATGCTTCGGCCGGTCGCCAACATCTCCATCACCCGTGAACTGGCCCCGGGACTGAGGAGGCGCGGCAGGCGCTGCGTGCCGCCCCAGCCGGTGATGATTCCCAGGGCGGCGCCCGGATGGCCGAAGACGGCGTCGCTCGACGCTACGCGGAGCCGACACGCCAGCGCGAGGTCCAGTCCGCCGCCCAGGCAGTGGCCGCGGATTGCCGCGATGCAAGGCATTGTGTGGCCCTCAATCCGCCGCATGAGGTCCTGACCCAGCGCCGAGAAGCGCAGCGCCTCGAGAGCGCTGAGCGCGGCGACTTCGCCGATCTCAGCGCCCGCAGCAAAGCATTTCCGCGTGCCGGTGATCACGATGGCGCGCGCAGCCGGAATCTGCTTCGCCTCATCGAGGAGCCGGTGAAACTCTTCGAGCACGGTGCGAGTGAGACGGGGGAAGCCCGAGGGGTCGTCCAGTTCAATGAGGATGAAGGCGTCGCGCTGGCTGGCGCGGAGGGTGGTGGCTGCAAGCGGCGCTTCCGAAGGCACAGCGGCGTCAGGCCTTCCGACCGCCCCGCTGGCGGACGAATTCGACGATCTCCTGCGTGGAGGTACCGGGGAGAAAGACCGCCGCGATGCCGGCCTTTTTGAGGGCTGGGATATCGGCCTCGGGGATGATGCCGCCGACCAGCACGGTGACCTCGTACATCCCTTTTTTTCGCAGGAGGTCCATGAGCTGCGGGCAGATGGTATTGTGCGCGCCGGAGAGAATCGAGAGCCCGACGACGTCCACGTCCTCCTGCGCGGCGGCCGAGGCGATCATCTCCGGCGTTTGGCGCAGACCGGTGTAGATCACTTCCATCCCCGCGTCGCGCAGCGCCCGGGCGATAATCTTTGCGCCGCGGTCGTGGCCATCCAGGCCCGGCTTCGCAATCAGCACGCGTATCTTCTTCTCCGCCATTTGTTCTCTGCGTCCTCTGTGTCTCTGTGCGCTCTGTGTTGAGATCCGCGGCTTCAGCCGTGCCCATCAAGGATGAAACGCTTTATTCCATCTTTCAAGACAGCCACATTGAAGTTGATGAGCAGTCCAATCCGTGCGCCGGACAACCGAAGATACGTTAGCACGATCGCCTCGCAAGGTGCAGGGACGAATGCGTCGCGATGAGATGGCTCGCAATCAGCGCAGGCCCTTGAGGAAGTCCTCAAGAAGAGAATTGAAGCGGTCGGCGTCGTCCACGAAGAGGGCGTGGCCGACGTTTTCCAGAACTTCGATCCGCGACCCCGGGATGCGCTTCTGCATGTCCAGGTAGGTCGTCACCCAAGGGCTCTGCGCGACCACAAGCAGCGTCGGCTTGTTGATCTTCCCAAGCGTGGGGCGGTAGTCGCTGGTGAATGCGCCGACAAACAAAGCGACGGCCGAGTTCGTCGGCGTGCGCAGGGAGGCTTGCGTAACGCGTTTCAGATACTCCTCGCTCTGCGGCTTCTTGAACATCGAGTGGATGAAAGCCTCTGTTTGCGCTTGCCGGTTTTTCTGAAATCCGGCCGCCCATTGCCACATCTGCGGCGTCACCTTCGGGTCGTAGTCAGCGCCCGCCCAACCATCCACAAGGACGAGCCCTGCGAGCGTGTCGGTGCCGAACTGGTCCACGTAGGCCGCGGCTTCGGTTACTCCCATGGACCAGCCGACGAGAACCACCGGCGCTAATTGCAATTGGTCCACAACCGCTTTGATGTCGCGTGCGCGGGCGGCGGGGTAGTGGCCTTCGCTAGTTTGCGACGATTCGCCCTGCGACCGCGGGTCCATCGCCACCACACGATGCGTCTTTGCAAAGTGGGCGATCTGAGGCTCCCAAATCCAGCCCGGCATCGTCCACCCAGGAACAAATAGCAGCGTTGGGCCTTTGGACGACGCGGCGGGTGGTCTGGCCTCGAGGTAATGGATCTTGATGCCATCGGGGGTGGTGATGAAGCCGCCCGCTCGAGCAGGCTCATTTGAGCCCTGCGCGGCGAAGGGAGCGAGAAAAAGAAGCAGGACCAGTACATGCGCGGATCTAGCGACGAGCTTGGTTCGAATCGTCATTTGGATCTCCGGGTGTCGCTGGGACAAAACAGCTAAGTAACAGCGACTTCCTCGTAAGTGCCAAAGACTCCGCGCATGGCGTCGCAGATCTCGCCGAGGGTAGCGTAGGCCTTGACGGCCTCAAAGATGTACGGCATCAGGTTCTCGCTGCCTTCGGCGGCCTTGCGCAACGCGGCCAGGCGGCGAGTGATTTCGTTCTTGGAGCGCTCGGCCCGCAGCCTTCGCAGGCGCACGGCCTGGCGTTCGGCCACCGTTTCGTCAATGGTGAGGGTGTCGATGGGCTTCTCCTCGGCGAGGAAGTCGTTCACACCAACAACGATCTTCTCCTTGCGGTCCATTGCAAGCTGGTAGCGGTAGGAGGCCTCGGCGATCTCGCGCTGCGGGTAGGAGCGCTCGATGGCGGCGATCATCCCGCCCAAGGCGTCAATCTTTTCAATGTAGTCCCAGGCGCCCCGCTCAACTTCGTTGGTGAGCGTCTCGAGAAAATACGAGCCGCCGAGCGGGTCCACGGTGTTGGTGACGCCGCTTTCGTGAGCGATGATCTGCTGAGTGCGCAGCGCCAGGGTGGCGGCAAACTCGGTGGGCAGCGCCCAGGCCTCGTCGAGCGAGTTGGTGTGCAGCGACTGCGTGCCTCCCAGCACCGCGGCCAGCGCCTGGATGGCCGTACGCACGACGTTGTTGTAGGGCTGCTGGGCGGTCAGCGAGCAGCCCGCGGTCTGCGAATGGAACCGCAGGGCCCAAGCGCGAGCCGTCTTCGCGCCAAAGCGCTCGCGCATGGTCTTGTACCAGATGCGGCGCGCGGCGCGGTACTTGGCGATCTCCTCGAAGAAATCGTTGTGCGCGTTGAAAAAGAATGAGAGGCGGGGCACAAACTCATCCACGTCCATGCCGCGACGTATGCCCCAGTCCACGTACTCGATCCCGTCGCGCAGCGTAAAGGCCAGCTCCTGGATAGCGGTCGAGCCGGCCTCGCGGATGTGGTAGCCGCTGATGGAGATGACGTTGAACTTGGGCGTGTGCCGGGTGCCGAATTCAAACGTGTCGATCACCAGCCGCATCGAAGGCTCGGGCGGGTAGATATACTCCTTCTGCGCGATGTATTCCTTGAGGATGTCGTTCTGTAGCGTGCCGGAAATCTTCTTCCAGTCGGCGCTCTGTTTCTCGGCCACGGCCAGGTACATCGCCCAGATCACCGCCGCGGGCGAGTTGATGGTCATCGAGACGGTGACCTCGGCCAGCGGTATCTGGTCGAACAGCACTTCCATGTCGGCCAGCGAGCTGATGGCCACGCCGCACTTACCCACTTCGCCCTCGGAGAGCGCGTGGTCGGAGTCGTAGCCCATTAGCGTTGGCAGGTCGAAGGCGACCGACAATCCGGTCTGGCCCTGGGTCAGCAGGTAGCGGAAGCGCTGATTGGTATCCTCGGCGGTGCCGAAGCCGGCGAACTGCCGCATCGTCCAGAGCCGCCCGCGGTGCATCGTGGCGTGGATGCCGCGAGTGTAGGGCGGCTCGCCGGGATAGCCCAGGTCGCGTTCCGCGTCCCAGCCAGCCAGATCCGCGGGGGTGTAGAGCCGGCGAACGGGGTAACCGGAGACGGTGGTGAAGCGCGGCTCGCGCTCGGGCGACTTCTCGAGCGTGGGCCGGAGCGTTTTCTCTTCCCACTCCCGCTCGCGAGGAGAAGGAGACCTCTTCGCTTTCAGGTCTTCGGACGGGGGCGCGACGGGTGGGGCGGGCTTGCCTTTCTCACTCATCGGGTCGGCTCCCGGCGCGCTCTGCTGTTCGCAGGAACGCGCCACACCTGCGGGGACACTGACCTCATCTTATGCCAAGCCCAAGAAGCGGGCAAGGCCGTGCGAGCAGTCTGCCTATGTACCACACGGCCCATGCGAGGAGCGCGCTCGGCGGGCGAGATACTCAGAACGTCTGGCGTTGCCCGATGAGCCCGCCGTTCACCGTGCCGGGGATCCGCGTCTCGCGGTGCACCTGGCCGCTCTTGGCGTCGGCGATGGCGATACGGTTGACATCGAGCGTGCGGCCCAGCGCGCGCTCGAAATCAATCTTGGCCTTGGCCAGGTCCACCAGGGCGCGCACCTCGACGCTTTGCGCCGCGGAGAGGTCGCGCTGGGCCTGGATGACAAAGAAGATCGTGGAGGCACCGAGCTGGAGTTTCTTCTGTTCGGCGTCGAGGGTCTGCTCCTGGAGGACGCGGGATTTCTGCGCCGCTTCCACCCGGGCGCGGTTTTGTTCAAGCGCAATCTGGGCGTTGCGCACTTCGACGACGACGCCGTTTTCGATCTGCTTCAGGCGCGTTTCGGCCTGCCGCTCCTCGAGCATGGCGCGGGCGCTATCGGCCTGCGCCGAGCGGTTGCGGATGGGGATGTTGAGGTTGAACTGCACCGTGTAGGTGGGGAAGTCGTTGCCGAAAATGCTGCTGAGCGCGCTCCCCAGGCCCGACTGGGCCAGCGTCCCCGGGCCAAACACCGGGATGGAAGTAAAGGTGCCGGTAGTGGTGCCGTCCGCCCTCACTACGGGGCTAGTCAAGTTGGCGATCACGCCAGTCTGCGCGCCGGCAGTTTTCGCATTGCCGGCGAGGCCGGTCCAGCCGTACTGGCCGAACAGCGACAGCACGGGCAGAAGGGCATTGCGGGTAGCGCGGACGTTGATGTCACGGTTCTTCAGGTCCACCTGGGCCTGAAGCACGTCCGGCCGCTTCGTGAGGGCTTCCTTCACAGCGTCCTGAATAGGCACGATTTCCATCTGCGGTAGCGGCTGTGAAACCACATCGGTGGGAATGAGCTCGGCGGCCAGCAATGCGCCGTCAAGCGGGCTCTTGCTGATGGCGTTTTTCAGCAAGGTCTGCTGCTGCAACTCGAGCGTCCTTGCCACGATCAGGTCCTGCGTGGAGCTCGCCACCTGGGCCTCGGCGCGCACAACCTCGATCGGCGCCAGTGTCCCGATCTCCACCTGGCGCTTGTTGTCATTGTAGAGCTTCTGCGCCAGATCCACGGAGCGCTGCTTCACCTGGAGGTCTCCGCGGGCGAACACCAGCTCCCAGTAGAGGTTCTCGACCTGCACGACCGTCGTGATGACTTGCTGCTGAAAAGCCAGATCGGCAATTTTTTTATTGTTCTTGGCGATGCGGATAAAGCGGGTGTTGGGAAGCAAGCCGAAGCCATTGAGCAGTTGCTGTGTGAAGGAGACGAACAATGTGGACTGCACGCCAGGGTTGAACCGCGTCGCGCTGGACGATGTGCCGCTCCGGGCGTTGTTGGAGGTGACCGCGAAGGCCGTCCCGGTGTGGAAAGCCTGCGAGTAGGAGAGGTTGCCCTGGACAATGTGATTGACGACGTTGGGAAGCAGAGAGCCGGTCCCTGAAATGAACGGATTGTTTACCGGGATATTCCGGTGGTCCACGCTCCCATTCAAGGTCAGCAGCGGGTCAAAGGTCTGCGCCGGAATCGTTCCCAGCACCGATGCGGTGCCAGTGCCCGCCAGGCCGCGAGCGGCGCCGCCAGCCATGGTGCGCAGGATGTCGGTCTCGGCAATCCAAGGGTTGAAGCGCTGCAAGGCGATGTCCAGGTTGTTTTCGAGTGCCAGCGCAATGGCGTCTTGCAGGCTTAGTCGCAGCTTGCCGTCCTGGATAAGCTGTTCGAGCCGCGGTGTATTGGTCAATTCCGGGGGTCCCACATGGATCGGGGAGTACGGCCTGAAGATGTTCGGGAAAAACGAGGGGCCTCGCGAATAATCAGGCGTCGAGAGTGTCAGCTTGTACGATGGGGCCGCTGGCGCCTGCTCGGCGGCTGGCGGTGTCTGTTGCTGTCCTGCGCCCGACTGTCCATAAACCGGCGCCACGGGCGCCCCAACAATCACCGCCGCCAGCATCAGGGCGATGGCCGAACGAAAGAGCCTTCCGATCATGGTTTTTTCTCTCCTAGGAGAATCGTTAAAGTGAAGATCACTCCAGGTCAGCACTAAATGGTTGAAACGTCCCCGGGCACAGATTTGTTTCAACTTTTCCTGCCTGCGGTGTCCCCATACCGTGTCAACTCTTGCTTAGACGCGCTGGGCTCGAGGCGGTCACTACGAGAACCGGCAAACAGGGCTCTCGTCCTCCCCCTGGCCAGCGAAGAGCCGCATTTCCAGTGGCCGAACCGCTCAATAGCCGGCCCGAACTCTCGAAACGAAACGCGTCAGTTTAACAGTGGCGCCATTCCTTGACAACGCCGAGCGCCGCAGATACCCTACGCCGCGCGACCGGGGTTCGGCCGGAATGTCCGTGAGCGGAACGGAGAGAAAGAATGCGACCCGAAGACGTGCTGAGGCTGCTGGAGTCGGCCGGGGCCATTCGCCAGGGCCACTTTGAGCTTTCTTCCGGGCTGCATAGCGCCACCTACGTCCAGTGCGCCCTGATCCTGCAGCATCCGCAGCACGCTGAGCAGCTCGGGCGCGCCCTGGCGGCGGAGTTCCACGACCTTCGCGTTGATTGCGTGGCCTCGCCGGCCATCGGGGGTCTCATCCTGGGCCACGAGGTCGCCCGCGCCATCCCCGCCTATCCGGGCCGCCCGGCAGCG
>JBASRK010000148.1:0-18722 GCA_049273775.1 Candidatus Acidiferrales bacterium | reverse complement strand
GAGTGGGTCAAGAAAGGGGTAGCGGATTACGTTCTCAAAGACCAGCTGGCTCGTTTGCCCGTTGCAGTTCGACGCGCCCTGGAAGAAAAATCCCTACGCGAAACGTGCCAGCGCGCGGAAGAAGCACTTTGCGAGAGCGAGGAACGATATGCGCTTGTTGCGAGCGGCGCCCGCGACGGGTTGTGGGACTGGAATCTGAAAACCGACGAAGTCTATTTTTCTTCGCGGTGGAAATCCATGCTCGGGCTGGAAGAAAGCGAGGCCGGAGATAGCCCCAAAGAATGGTTTCACCGCGTGCATCCTGAGGACATGCCTGACGTAAGGGCGGGGATCGCTGCACACCTTGAAGGGCGTACCCCCCACTTTGAAGCTGAACATCGGATGTGGCACAAGGACGGGACCTACCGTTGGATGCTGAGTCGAGGGATTGCCATTCGGGATGCGGGCGGTACCGCCTATCGCATGGCCGGGTCCCAGACAGATATCACCGATCGTAAGCTGGTCGACGAACAACTGCTCCACGATGCGTTTCATGATGAGCTAACAGGTCTCCCCAACCGAACCTTGTTCTTCGACCGTTTGGAGTTTGCAATCGGACGCACAAAACGCCCGGGAGATTATTTCTACGCGGTTCTCTTCTTGGACCTGGATCGCTTCAAGATCGTCAACGACAGCCTCGGACACTTGATTGGGGATGCACTGCTCATCGCCGTGGGTCAAAGGCTGAAGGAGAGCCTGCGTCCCGGAGACACGGTCGCTCGTCTTGGGGGAGATGAGTTCGCGATTCTCCTGGACGATGTCCATGACGTCAACGACGCAACACGTCTGGCCGACCGGATCCAAAAGAACCTGACCGTGCCGTTCACCCTACACGAGCACGAGGTATTGGCCACAGCGAGCATTGGAATCGCCATGGGAGCGGTGGGGTATGAGCAACCGCAGGACATCCTGCGCGATGCAGACATGGCGATGTATCGCGCCAAGTCGCGGGGCCGGGCGGGTTGGAAGAGGTTTGACAGGGACATGCGCGCCGACGCTGTGGCCCTCTTGCAGTTGGAGGCCAACCTGTGGCGGGCCGTTGAGCGCCAGGAGTTCCGAGTTCACTTCCAGCCGATCACCTCGCTTGGGGATGGCATGATCACCGGTGCAGAAGCTCTCGTGCGCTGGCAGCACCCACAACGTGACCTTCTCTTGCCGGCAGAATTCATCTCCGTGGCCGAAGAAACCCGACTTATAGTAGCCATCGGCGAGTGGGTCCTGCGAACGGCCTGTGCCCAAGCCCAGGCTTGGCGCGCTTCGGGGCATTCGCAGCTGCGGGTGACGGTAAATTTTTCCGCACAACAGTTTGGGCACCCCGATCTTGTGGAACTGATCAGAACAGTGCTCAAGGATACGGATCTGCCTGCCTCCGCTCTCGAACTGGAGATTATCGAGAGCGTTGCCATGAAAGACGTCGAGCTCAGCAGTGAGATCTTGAACGAACTCAGTGCGCATGGCATCCACGTTTCGATTGATGACTTTGGGACCGGTTCCTCCTCGTTGAGCCGCTTGAAGCGATTTCCAATCAATAGTTTAAAAATCGATCAGACTTTTGTGAGAAATCTTGCCGGCGATGTTCGGGACGCGGCGATCACCACGGCGATGATTACGATGGGTCACAGCCTTAAGTTGAAGGTGATTGCCGAGGGGGTGGAAACGAAGGAGCAACTGGCATTCCTGCGGTCCCGACGATGCGACGAGATGCAAGGCTATCTGTTCAGCCGTCCTGTGCCAGCAGAGGCGTTTACGAAGCTATTGCAGAAAGAGCGGAGTCTCTCTCTCATCCACTGATTCCGCGCGATGGACCCTGTGTTCTCCTCTCTGCCAGAACCGCTTGTACTCAATTCGGTTTGAGACTGGCCGCCAGGTTCGTGATGAACCGACCGTTCGTACTCTAGCTTGCCCAGCCCCCGCTCACCATCCCTTTTCTGCGAAGCGCAACGGTAGGCCGTTCCGTCGTTCTAAAGCACGAAAGATTATGCTTTACAAGGGGAGTGAATTAGCCTAAATTGGTTATCTGACTGAGAGAGTCTTCAGGTCATCTGAACTAGGCATGGTTATCTGAGGTCGCCCTCTTAGCCACAACCAAGGAGGTTGACATGTTTGTTCGCAAAGTTTCCATGCACTTGAAACCTTACAGCGCTGCGGAGTTTACCCGGACGAACAAGAAGGAAATCATTCCAATCCTTCGAAAACAGAAAGGGTTCCAGGACGAAGTCACCTGCGTCGCCCCCGGCGGAACAGATGCGTTCGGAATCAGTTTCTGGGACAAGAAAGCGAGCGCGGACGCTTACGGCCGCGACAATTACCCGGAAGTGGTGAAGGCCCTGGCGAGAGTCACTGACGGCGTTCTTCAAGTTCAAACCTATGAGGTTGCCAACTCGACCTTCCACAAGATTGAGGTGTAGCAGCCTGAAGCCGACCGGTGTTTTGGTTCGGGAGCCAAGTCCGGCCACTCCATAGACCTCATCACCCGAAGAAACCAAAGGGAATGTCAACAGATGAGGCCGGTTGGTAGTGTCCTAATTTTCAAATCAGGACACTACCCGTCGGTTCGCGCTTAACTTTGAATTTGTACCCTAATATAGCTGCGGACAGGTAATTTCGACCAGCTTCATGGGCCCATATAGCAGTGGGCCTGTTCCCCCCTGCATCGCCGAATCATCTAATATAGCTTGCGGACTATGGTCTTCGATGCACACATCCGGCCGAAGCATGCCGTTACGCTCCCGGTAGTCGGGAGCGGACCGGCGGTGAAGGATCCGGTCTGCGGGATGGGTGTGGATCCGAACCGCGCCGCGGGTTCGCACCAGCACGCGGGGCAGAGGTATTTCTTCTGCAGCCAGCGCTGCGTGGAGAAATTCCGAACAGAGCCGGCAAGGTACGTGGGTCAGGCCGCCGCTGCTGCCGACCGCGAAGCCACGACCGAACTCACCGTGGAAGGTGTCCAATACACCTGCCCCATGCACCCGGAAATCGTGCGTGGCGCCCCGGGCAGTTGCCCGATCTGCGGCATGACGCTCGAGCCGCGCGCGGTTGGGGCGGTGGAGGCGGCGAATCCGGAGCTGGCTTCGATGACGCGGCGGTTCTGGTCGAGCGTGATCCTAACCGCTCCGCTGCTGTTGCTGGCCATGTCGGAGATGTTCCCCGGCCAGCCGGTGCAGCAGGCGCTCTCGACGCGCGCGCTGGTCTGGCTCGAGTTTGCTCTGGCGACCCCGGTGGTGCTCTGGGGCGGCTGGCCGTTCTTCGAGCGCGGTTGGCAGTCGGTGGTCACGCTCCGGCTGAACATGTTCACCCTGATCGCCGTGGGCACGGGTACGGCCTACATCTACAGCGTGGTGGCCGCGCTGTTTCCCGGCATTTTCCCGGCTTCGCTCCGCGGACCTGGCGGCGGGGTGGAGGTGTATTTCGAGGCCGCCGCGGTGATCACCACGCTGGTGTTGCTGGGGCAGGTGCTGGAGCTGCGCGCGCGCAGCCGGACCGGCAGCGCGATCCGCGCTCTGCTGGGGCTTCAACCCAAGACTGCCCGACTGCTCCGCGAGGACGGCGCCGAGCAGGACGTGCCGCTCGAGCAAGTGCGCCGCGGAGACCGGCTGCGCGTGCGCCCCGGCGAGCGAGTACCGGCGGACGGTGTAGTGCTCGAGGGCGCGAGCGCCGTGGATGAAGCGATGGTCACCGGCGAGCCCATTCCGGTTGAGAAACGCCCCGGCGACCGCGTCACTGGGAGCACGGTAAACACCACTGGAAGCTTCGTGATGCGCGCCGAGCGCATCGGCAGCGAGACCCTGCTGGCGCAGATCGTGCGCATGGTTTCGGAAGCGCAGCGCAGTCGCGCCCCGATCCAGCGGCTGGCCGACGTCGTTTCGTCGTACTTTGTGCCCGCGGTGATGTTGACGGCCGCAGCGACCTTCGTGGTCTGGGCGATGGCCGGGCCGGAGCCGCGACTCGCCTATGCGCTGGTGAATGCAGTGGCCGTGCTCATCATCGCCTGCCCCTGCGCGCTGGGCCTGGCTACGCCCATTTCCATCATGGTCGGCACCGGCCGCGGCGCCACCGCCGGCGTGCTGATCAAAAATGCCGAGGCGCTGGAGCTGCTCGAGAAGGTGGACACACTGGTTGTGGACAAGACCGGCACGCTCACCGAGGGCAAGCCGCGGCTCACAACCGTGGTGGCGCTGCCCGGAGGCCCTGCGGCGGACGAGTCGGAGCTGCTCCGCCTGGCGGCGAGCCTGGAGCGCGGCAGCGAGCATCCGCTGGCGGCAGCCATACTGGCGGCGGCGGCCGAGAAACGCCTCGCGCTCGAGGAGGCCGCCGACTTCCGCGCCATTGCGGGCAAGGGCATCCTCGGGCGAGTGGCTGGGCAGCACATTGCTCTTGGCAACCAGCAGCTCTTTGCGGAACTCAGGCTCGATTTGAGCCCGCTGGCCGAGAAGGCTGAATCGCTGCGCCGCGCCGCCCAGACGGTTGTGTTCCTGGCCGTTGAGGGGCGGGCTGCCGGACTGCTGGGGGTCGCCGACGCCATCAAAGACTCGAGCTACGAAGCCATCCGCATGCTCCACGGGGACGGCATGCGCATCGTCATGCTCACCGGCGACAGCCGCACCACCGCTGAGGTGGTGGCGCGCAAGCTGGGCATTGACGAGTTTGAGGCCGAGGTCCTGCCGGAGAGCAAGGGCGAAGTTGTGAAGCGCCTTCAAAGACAGGGCCACCGGGTGGCGATGGCCGGCGACGGCATCAACGATGCCCCGGCGCTGGCTGCTGCGGAGGTCGGCATCGCCATGGGCACGGGCGCCGACGTGGCCATGGAGAGCGCCGGCATTACGCTGGTGAAGGGCGACCTCCGCGGCATCGCCCGTGCCCGCCGTTTGAGCCGCGAGACCATGCGCAACATCCGCCAGAACCTTGTCTTCGCGTTCCTTTATAACGCTCTGGGAGTCCCGCTCGCTGCGGGCGTGCTCTATCCCGCGTTCGGGTTGCTGCTCAACCCCATGATCGCCAGTGCGGCCATGAGCTTCAGCTCGGTTTCGGTGATCGCGAATGCGCTTCGCCTGCGCAAGATTTCCCTCTAGCTCTCACTTTGTAGCGCGCTCCGCCGTTATCGAACGCGCAAGGACGCGAGGCGGCAGGGCGGGGAAGCCCTTCCTCAGACTTTCGCGAGACCTTCTTGCAATGTATCGAGCGACTTTCTGCGCCTGTTGGCGTCTAAATCTACAGGCCGGTAGCCTGGTGGAGGGGTGGTTCGCAGCGAAGTGCATTCTCTTGCGTAGAAGCTGTTCCCAGGGCGGGCTGGTGCGCGTGCTGTAGAGAACTATCTACCTAGCAGGCCTCGTATATCCGGGTAGGGAATCCACTGGATGACGGCACGGGGGCGTGTTCATGGCGAATAACGGCAAGAACGGCCGCAGGCGGCGCCGGCGGATCATTCTGGTCGTAGTCATCGCGGTGGTGCTGATCGGGGCAGGGGTGGGCCTCTACGCCGCTCTGCGCCCCAACAACCAGATTGATCCCTCGAAGCTGGGCACTGTCGAACGCGGCGATATCGCCCGCTCGGTTGTCGCCACGGGCAAGGTCCAGCCGCTGGCGAAGGTCGAGGTCAAGTCCAAGGCCAGCGGCATCGTAAAGAAGATCTATTTTGACTACGGAGACGCGGTGAAGTCGGGCCAGATTCTGGTCGAGCTGGACAAGGAGCAACTCGAAGCCAACGTCCGGGAAGCCCGCGCCACCCTGCAAGCCTCCGAGGCAGCCCTGGAAGCGGCGCAGGCCACCTACCAGCGCAACCTGGTGGAAGCCGAAGGCCCTGACGTGCCCTTCCTGAAGACCGCCATGGAGCGAGCCCGGCAACTCTTCACCGATGGGCTGATCGCCAAGTTCATCCTCGAAGACGCCGAGAAGGCCTACCAGCTTGGCCTGAACAAGCAGGTCACGGCGCAGCGCAATACGGCTGTCTCCCGCGCGGAGATGGCCCGCAGCAAGGCCCAGGTAGCTCAGGCACAGGCAGCTCTGGAACGCGCCGAGGAAGACCTGCGCAACTCGACTATCACCAGCCCCATTGACGGCCTGGTGCTCTCGCGGGACGTCCAAGTGGGCGACGCCGTCAGCTCGATCCTAGTCCTCGGCTCGCAGGCCACTCTGATCATGACCCTGGGGGACGTCAGCGACGTCTATGTTCTCGGCAAGGTGGACGAGGCCGATATCGGCAAGGTCTATCTCGAACAGGCGGCGCGGATCGTGGTCGAATCATTCAAGGACAAGAAATACGAAGGCCGGGTCACCAAGATCTCTCCGCTCGGCAAGGAAAAGGACAACGTCACCACGTTTGAAGTGCGCGTCTCGATCCATAATCCTTCGCTCGAGCTGAAGGCCAACATGAGCGCTAACGCTGAGATCATACTGGAAGAGAAAAAGGGCGTGCTGCTCATCCCCGAGGCGGCGGTCATCTACGACAAGGACCGCAGCTGCTCGGTCGAGGTGCCCGACCCGAAGGCGGAAAAGGGCCGGCGCAAGGTGGCTGTCAAGCTGGGCATTTCCAACGGGGTGAAGACCGAGCTGCTCGCCGGTCTGAACGAGAAACAGAAAGTTGTCCTGCAATGAGAAAGCTATCCGTTCTCAGTTGTCAGCAGGCAAGGCTGGAATCCATGCCGGCCGCTCATGTCTGACCGCTGACATCCAACGCTCATAGTTGACCACTGACCGCTGACAACCGAAAACGGAATACTGATCGCTTCACCTGAAGGTACCTCTTCGATGGTGAGCGGATTGGTGCCCGCAATTCGCGCTTCGCGCCTCCACCCTGTCGAAGCCCTGCGCTACGAGTGATGCAGGAGTCAGCTTTCAGCGGCTAAGCTTTCCAGGCTGATGGCCGAGCGCTGATAACTATCCGGAAGTCGGCGGGCTATCGCTGGCCTCGAAGGCCTCGAGCTCCTTCTCCCACTCCGAGCCGAGGCGGCTCTGCAGCAGCCGCACGCAGCGGTTCCACCGCAGCAGCGCGTCGTCATTGTCCGGGGGGCGAATCTTTTCGGCTTCCTCGAAACAGTGCATGGCCTTCTCGAACAGCACCAGAAGCGTATGTGGCAGATGTCCGGCGCGGAGCTGCGCCTTGGCGCGCCGCTCATGGAGCAAGCCCGAGTAGTAGAGCTGCTCGTAGTGGTCGGACAAGGCCTCAAAAATGCCGGCCGCCTCAGCGTAGCGGTCCGCGGGGCCGCCGGTAAACTGGTCGGTGAGCGCCAGGCCGAGCAGGCGATGCGCCAGCTGGTTATGAGGATCGACGGCCAGGATGTCGCGGCAGATCGATTCCGCCTCTTCCGGCTCGTTCAGCGAGCGGTACAGCTCGACCTTGGAGACCGCCTCGGGAATACTGCTCTTTGAAATTGGCTTTAACTTGAAATCCACCCCCATCCTCCACCTAGGAAAGGTTCCACAGCAGATAGCCGGCGATTATGGTTCCGGTGACCGCTCCTCCATAGCAGAAAACCGTGATCACTTCGTTCAGATGTTTGATCTGGAGGCCGTCGTAGAGCGTGTAGCGGAACCGGTGCGCCCAGTGGAACAGTGACAACGAGCAGAGCACGAATAGATAGATTCGCGTCAGGGGATGCCCCAGAAGAACATGCAGGCTCTCGTAGCCGGGAGACTTGACCCAGCCCAGCGGGATCGCCAGGCCGAACAGAAACAGTTGCACCGGGATCAGGAACGCCGCCACAACGCCTCCGGCGCTGAACAGCGCCCAGAAAAACGGCTCAATCGGCTTCTTCGCCATCCCTCACCTCAAGATGATCCAGGCCACACACGCCGTGACCACCAGCCAGGCCGTGTAATTCGCCCCCGCGATCAAGATATCGGGCACGCGCTTCCCGCGCAGGCGCACGACCATCGCCCGCGGCGCCAGATTGAACCAGGTTAGCGTGTGGAGGAGCACAAACAGGAGGCTGATCCCGTTCAGCACGAGCAGAAAGGGGTTCTTCATCCACTCCTGGAATTTCGCGTAGGATTCGGGGCCTGCGCTCAAACAACGGATCTGCTCCAGAGTCAGGACCACAAAATAGGCGACAAATACGCTGCTGATCTCCCGCAGGACGAATTTCAGGTAGGGCCACTTCCACAGCCACCAGTAGGTGGAAACCCGGGGGCGATACCACCGCGGATGGAAGGGCGTGTATTCGTTTGTCCGGTTGACTTCGCTCGATCTCACTTCGTACCCCACGGCATCAGCAGGGATTTGAACCAATCCTTCGCTGCGCTTAACTTGTATTGCTGGATGGCTCCGGCCGGATCCACGTGCTTCGGACAAACCTCGGTGCACTCCCCGACAAAGGTGCATCCCCAGATCCCCTCATGCTGGGAAAGGATCTCCATGCGTTCGCCGGAGCCTTGGTCGCGGGAGTCCAGGTTGTAGCGTTGCGCCAGGGCAATGGCCGCGGGCCCGCTGAACAGAGGATCGAGCCCATAGACAGGGCAGGCGGCGTAGCACAGCATGCAGTTGATGCACATGCTGAATTGTTTGTAGGTCTCGAGCTGCTGCGGCGTCTGCAGGTATTCGCCGTCGGCAACCGATTTCTCCTCCCGGCGAATGATCCACGGCTTCACGCTTTTGAGTTTGACCATGAAATCGGTCATCTCGACGATCAGATCGCGCACCACCGGAAAATAGCGCAGCGGCTCGACGCGCACGGGCCCAGGAGCATAACTGATGAGAAATGTCGCGCAGGTTAGTTTGGGCTCGCCGTTGACCATCATTCCACAGCTCCCGCAAATGCCCATGCGGCAGGACCAGCGAAAGGTGAGCGAGCCGTCCACCTTGTCCTTGATATAGTTCAGAGCATCGAGCACCACCCAATCCTTCCGCAGCGGCACCTGGTAGCTCTGAAAGGCGGGCGCGGCATCGCGTTCCGGCGAGTAGCGCGTCACTTCGAGGGTGATGTTTTCCGCCATGCCTGCCTAGTCTCCCTTCGCCTGCACAGTCTCCGCCTGCTGACCGTAGACGCGCTCGCCGGGCGGCCAGCGCGTGATCTTCACCGGCAGGTACTCGATCCGCGAAGTGCCGTCGGGATTGCGCAGAACCAGGGAATGCGCCAGGAATTTCGCATCGTCCCGCTTAGGGAAGTCCGTCCGCTGGTGCGCGCCCCGGGACTCGGTGCGATGGAGCGCGCTCCCGACGATGGCATCGGCCACGTCGAGCATGAAGGAGAGCTCTAGCGCCGCAATCAATTCCGTATTGAACGTGCGGCTGTGGTCATCGAGCGCCACGTTTGCGAAACGCTCCTGCAGCTCCTGAAGTTTCTGCGCGCCCTGAACCAGCGAGGCTTCGGTGCGATAAATTCCCGCGCTCGTCTCCATCGTCTTCTGCATCTCTTCGCGGAGAGTGGCGATGCGCTCTTTACCTCCGGTCTTCTGCAGGAGCTGCTTCTCCAGGCGTTTCTGCTCGTCCAGGGCCTGCGCCACCGCGGCGGTCCCCGCCGCCGGCTGCTCGGACGCATATGCCGCGGCCGCCCGGCCGGCTCGCGCGCCGAAAACCAGCAGCTCGGGCAGGGAATTCGAGCCCAGGCGGTTGGCGCCGTTGATGCTGACGCAGGCGACTTCGCCTGCGGCATAGAGGCCTTTGAGCGGTGTGGCTCCGTGAATGTCGGTGCTCACGCCGCCCATCATGTAATGGATTACCGGCCGCACCGGGATCAGCTCTTTCACTGGATCGATGTTTTCGTATTTCAGGCACAGCTCGCGGACAAAGGGGAGCTTGGCGTTGATCAGTTTTTCGCCCAGGTGTCGCACGTCCAGGTGCACGACGTCTCCATACGGCCCTTTGATCGCGCGGCCTTTCTCCACTTCCTTGACGAAGGCCTGGGACAAACGGTCGCGAGGGCCCAGCTCCATCGAACGCAGGACCGGCTTGGGCTGCGGCGTGCCGAGGTTGTAGTCCTGCAGATACCGGTAGCCGTCCTTATTGAGCATGTAGCCGCCCTCCGAGCGCGCCGCCTCGGTAATCAGGATCCCGGTGAAGGGCAGCCCGGTGGGGTGGTATTGGACGAATTCCATGTCCTTCAGCGGAGCGCCGGCGCGATAGGCCAGCGCCATGCCGTCGCCGTTCTTGATGTTGGCGTTGGTGGTGTACGGGAAGACGCGGCCGCAGCCGCCCGTGCAGAGGATGACGGCCTTGGCGGTGATGGCCTGGATTTTTCCCGTCATCAACTCGATGGCCACCACGCCTTGCACGCGGCCGTCGTCCACCAGCAGCCTAGTGACGAACCATTCGTCGTAGCGGGTGATGGCGTCGTATTTCAGCGTGGTCTGGAACAGCGTGTGCAGCATGTGGAAGCCGGTCTTGTCGGCTGCAAACCAGGTGCGCTCCTTTTTCATCCCGCCGAAGGCCCGGACGGCGATGTGCCCGTCGGGCTCGCGGCTCCAGGGGCAGCCCCAGTGCTCGAGGCGCAGAAGCTCCTCCGGGGCTTCCTTGACGAAAGCTTCCACTGCGTCCTGATCGCAGAGCCAGTCGCCGCCGGAGATGGTGTCGTAGGCGTGATCCTCCAGGCTGTCGCCAGGCTTGGCCACGCCGGCGGCGCCTCCCTCGGCCGAGACGGTGTGGCTGCGCATCGGGTAAACCTTCGAGACCACCGCCACGCTGAGCCGGGGATTTACCTCTGAGACCGCAATGGCCGCACGCAGGCCGGCGCCTCCACCACCGACGAGAAGAACATCGTGCGATGAGATTTCCATGATTCCGCCCTCTGCGGAATGAGGCTCTACGCAACCGTTTCGGCCGCCCTCGGGATGAAGCTCGCTTCGGGCGGGTATGTTAGGGCCGCCGCGGCGGCCAAGTCAAACTCGCGGTGAGCGATAGCTCGCCCCAGCAAACAAGGTTCGCGAGCGACGGGACCAGTGACCCGGACCTGGGCATTGCTCTGGCTTGAGCGCGGTCCTCAGGTGGCGCCGATGCAACAAAACGCCGGAGATAGGCGTATCTGAAATAGAATGCTGATGATCCAGGTCCGGAGAGCCGCGTTCCCCTGGGAAGTCTAGCCTTCAGGAGCCGAAGCCCCACGCCACCGTATGGCCGTTCATTTACACGTCCGCGACGTCCTCCGGCAAACCTTCCAGACACTCTGGGCGCACAAGCTGCGCAGCTTCCTTACCATGTTCGGGATCACCTGGGGCGTGATGTCGCTGCTGCTGCTGGGGTCGGTTGGCGAGGGATTCCGCATCGGCCAGCGGCGCCGCCTCTCGCAACTCGGCACCGACTTGATTTTTGTTTTTGGCGGGCGCGTCTCCTCGGCCTCGGGCGCCGGGCAGACCGAGCGCCCGGTACAGCTGGTCGAGCAGGACTGCCGGCTGATTGAGCGCGACTGCCCGGCGGTGCGCGCCTGCTCGCCCGTATTGGGCCGCGGGAACATCCGCGCCGAAAGCGACACCAACAACGTGTCGTTTCAAGTTGTCGGCATCTGGCCCAGCTACCAGGAGCTGCGCTTCACACCGCTCGGCGAAGGCCGGCTGATCAACTCGCAGGACCTGGCGGAGGCGCGCCGCGTCATGCTGATTGGCGAAGAAGTCCGGAAACAGCTCTTCCCGCACACGAAAGCCATCGGCCAGCGAGTGCGCCTTGACCAGATTCCGTTTGAGGTCGTCGGGACGATTGCCCGGATCGGCCGCGAAGGTCTTGGCGGCAACAACATCCGGATCCTCATCCCGCTCGAGACCATGCGCCGCTATTTTCCGCACCCCCGGGCGGACACCTATCCCGGTGCGGTCAGCAACCTGATCGTGCAACCGGTCAGCGCCGCCCGGCACAGGGAAGCGGTGGGGCAATACCGTGCGCTGCTCGCAAGCCGTTACGGCTTCGCGCGCGACGACACCTCCGCGCTGGACCAATGGGACACCATCGAGAACTTGAACCGCATCAACGCCATCTTCGACGCGATGGACATCTTCTTGGGCGGAGTGGGCGTGGTGACGCTGGCGCTGGGGGCGATCGGGGTGATGAACATCATGCTCGTCTCGGTGAGCGAGCGCACGCGTGAAATCGGCGTGCGCAAGGCCCTGGGCGCCACGCACCGCGACATCCTGCTCCAATTCCTGCTCGAAGGGCTCGCACTGGCTGTGCTGAGCGGCGGGGCGGGCCTGCTGCTCGGCTGGGGGATCTCCCGGTCGCTCCAGCGATTGCCGTTCCCCGAAGGGTTTGCGCCGCCCACGGTGACCTGGCGAGTGGGCCTCGCGGCGTTTGCGGTGCTGGCGCTGGTGGCGCTGGGCGCCGCGTTGCTTCCGGCGCGTCGCGCTGCGCTGATGCAGCCCGTCGATGCCATCCGGCAGGAGGTTTAACCGCATGAGCGCCCTGCCCGCACTGCTCACCGAGGCTTGGAAGTCGCTGAGGTTCCACGCCCGGCGCACGGTCCTGACGATGCTGGGCATCGCCTGGGGCATTGCCACGGTCGTGCTGCTGCTCTCCTACGGCACCGGGCTCGAGCGCACGGTGCTCGCGGCGCTGGAAGCGTTCGGCACCAAGGTCATCTACGTGTTCCCCGGGCGCACCTCGCAGCAGGCAGGCGGCGAAAGGGCCGGCAAGCAGATCCGGCTGCAGTTGGCCGACATGGAGGCGATCGCGGCGACGGTGCCGATGGTGAAAACCGTTTGCCCGGAGTTCAGTGATCGCTTCAAGGTGAGTTACGGCGCACGCTCGCAGGATTTCACGGTCAAGGGCGTTTATCCCATCCTGGCGCGCATTCGCCAGATGGAGGTCAGCGAAGGTCGCTGGCTCAACTCCCACGATCAACTGGAGCACGCGAGGGTGGCCGTCATCGGCGCAGACATCAAGCATCGTCTGTTCTCCGAGCGTCCGGCCCTCGGCGAATCCATCCGCATCGGCGGCATAAACTTTGACGTGGTCGGTGCGCTGACCCGGGTGGTGCAGGATACCGACGAGCCGGACAGCCTCCAGGTGTACATCCCGCTGAGCGCCATGGGGGCGCTGCGCGATACGCGTTACCTGAGCTCGATTGCCGTTGAAGCGGAGAGCGCCGGGGCGCACGCACAGGTGGTCCAGCAAATCCGCCAGCACCTGGGCGAGCGCCTGGGCTTTCGGGCGACTGACCGCCGGGCGGTGGGCATCTGGGACGTGGTCAACACGCTCGACGAAATCCGCATTATCACGGGCTCCCTAAAGGTGTTGCTGGCGTTCGTCGGCGCGCTGACGCTGGCGATCGGCGGAGTGGGCGTGATGAATATCATGCTGGTCTCAGTGATGCAGCGCACGCGCGAGATCGGCACGCAAAAATCGCTGGGTGCCCGCCGACGCCACATCCTGGCGCAGTTTCTGGCTGAGGCGTTGCTGATCACTTTCGTCGGCGGGCTGCTGGGCATCGCGCTGGCCTACGGCGTGACCACATTGCTGGGCCCGCTTCCGCTGTGGAGCGCCATTTACGGCGAACGGGGCCGCGGTGGCGATATCGTGCTGCGAATCGCCTGGCCCACACTGGCGGCATCGACCGCCATTCTCATATTTGTCGGACTGGCCGCCGGGCTGTGGCCGGCGATTCGCGCCTCGCGCCTCGACCCGGTCGAAGCCCTGCGCTACGAGTGAGCAAAGCTGTCCGTTGTGGGTTTTCGGCTAGGGCTTGCGTTCACGAGGAGCAGTTAAGGCCGGGGGCGGATAATCGGGCAGTTTTTCTTTGGTGGTATCGGCGCGCTTGACTTCGAGTTCACCAAAGAGCATCGAAGGGGCGATCACGGTCGTCGGGATGCCTCCCGGTCGGTTGCTCACCTCGGGATCATTTCCGACGGCGATCAGGTCGTTGCGCAGCTCGCGGGTGTCAAACTCGTGGAAGACGCCGCCGCGGACCAGCTCTTCGCGCCCATCCTTCGCCCAGACGCGATAGAGCAGCCGAGGACTCAACTGCGGGCCGAGCGTTTCCACAAGGTAGCCGTAGGGCAGGTCGCGCTTCCGGCAGATGTCGAGCATTTTGGCCTTCAATTCCTCGCGAGAAGCTGTCTGTGAGGACCGCATAATCAGAACCCCGAGGCTCGGGATAGGGAAGCCTCCAGGCGAGGCGCGGCCGTGGCCGTTGGAGCCGGGGAAATCGCGGATGGGCTGGCGGCCGAGCAGATAATTGATCAGTTCTCCGTTCTCGACGACCGGGACCCGGGCTGCTTTCACTCCTTCGTCGTCCACCTGGTAACCCCCGACCAGGGAGTGGCCGTTGAAGTTCGCGAGCGTCGGATCGTCAACGACCGACAGGAACTCGGGCAGCACGCGGCTCTTGTAGCTGGTGGCATAACTGCCGGTGGTGCGGCTGGATTTGCCCGGTGCGGGCTTCCTGCCAACCACATTCGGTCCCACCAAGCCGGCGAACACGTCATTGGCCGCATCGGCGAACATCAGGACCGGCCCGCGGTACTCCTCTTCGATGAGGGGAGCCTCGCGCAGCTTTTTTAGCGTCTCAAGCATCTTCGCCGTGTCTGCCGTGAACTTCTCCGGCGCCGGCAGTTCTTTCTCGCTGCCTACGAGGTAGTAAGGCGAGCGCTCCAGCAGCATCCCATCGGAGGCCTGCGTCGAGCCATTCAAGCTCAGTTGGTAGAGGCATTGCCCGCGGCGAATGACTGTCCCTTCCGAGCTGACCAGGTACCGGTTCACGGCCGTGAACCGCAGCGCAGCTTCCAGCGATTGCACCTCCGCGTCTTGGCGGAAGAGCGCCGTCGCCGTCTCCAGCGCGCTTCGCCAGCGCTTGGCATCCATGTCCAGCCGGGCCAGAGGTCCGATGGACTCGAGGGAGGGTGCGCGAGCGAAATCGTCCACCGGCTGGTCCACTTTGAACTGCTTCAGCATCGCCTGCTTGGCGGTCAGCGCCTCGATCGCGGCCTTGTATGCCCGGTCGGTCACCCACCAGAGTTGGTGGCGGATCGCTAACGGATCGTTGTCGAGCGGGATAACCTCGGCGAAACCCTGGCCCTGGCCGAAATAGCTGTCCTGCTTGTAATCGCCCACCCGGACGACGGCCCGGAGGACACGCAGGTGCAGGCGGTGCTCCTGCCGGAGCGCGCCGAAGACCGCTTCGGCCGCGTATTCGTCCACTTCGGCGACGCGGTACTCGATGTAGTACGGCGTCAGCATGTTCTCCATTTTGAGCTGAGACTTGGAACGCTCCAGCTCCTGGAGCATGGCCTGTAGCAGCGGGTCAGCGGTATCGGCGGCTGGCGCAGCCTTGGCTCCGGGCGTGTGGCTCCCCAACGGCTGCGTGCACAGAAACGCCAGCAACGCAAAGAATGCGAGCGGGCGAAGCAGCCCGCGTCTTGTTGCGGGCGGGTTCATGGCCGCGCTCCGCCTGGCGTTTGGTTTAGTGAGGCGCCCGGCGCACCTGACTCGAAGCCCGGTGGCGGGAGGATCGGCGGGCGCGTGCGGCCGTGCCCGCGTTTCTGCACCTCGATCTCGGAGAACAGCATCGCCGGGGCGGTTGCCGAGACCGGAACGCTTCCCGATTCCGCGCCGCAGATCCCGTTAAACACATGAAGAGTGTCTCCCGTGAGCAGGATGCGGTTCAGCGCCGCCAGCGGCGTGCCCACGATGTCCACGCCACGGACCAGCTCATCCGGGCGGCCGTCGGCATAGACGCGCCAGACGATCACCGGCAGGACCTGGAAGGCCTGCGGCAGCATCCGGGTGGTCAGCGTGAAGCCTCCCTGGACGTCCTCGAAATACAGGCCGTAAGGCTTGCCCTGCTTTTTCACCTCTTCAATGAGTTGCTGGCGCAGCTCGGCGTCTTTGACGGTCCGGGAGGAAGTCACGATCAGGTTGCCCTGTCGTCCGGTGGGCATGTGGCCGGGTTGCGCCCGGCCGTGCCCGTTCGATTTGCTGAAATTTTTCACCGGCATGCGGGACATCAGGAAATTTTTCAGGACGCCGTCCCGGACGACTTCCACTCGGCTGGCGGGCACGCCCTCGCCGTCGAAATCGTACCGGCCGCTCAGCCTCACGCCGCCCAGTTCGCGCTGCGTGGGGTCGTCCACAACGCTCAGGAAGGCCGGCAAGACCTGCTGGTTCACCTTTTTGGTGAAGGTCTGGCCTTCCTGTTCGTCTCTCTGGCGATGGCCCTCCAGGCGATGGCCCAGCACTTCGTGGAAAAACACGCCGGCAGCTCGGCCGGAGAGCAGCGCCGGCCCGGCAAACGGCTCGGCCAACGGGGCTGCGCGGAGCGCTTTCAGGTCTGCGGCCATTTTGTCGATCCGGGCGGCGATCTCGTTCTCCGCGGGCAGTTGGTCGGGTGAAGCGGCCTGGAAGCTTTCCACCCGCAACAGTTCCATGCCGTCATCGGCGACGGTCTCGGCCTGGATTACCAGCCGGGCCATCGTGCTGGGGGAAACCACTCCACTGCCCTCGCTGGAGACGAAGTAGAACCGGGTCTTGTCCACTTGCAGGGTCACCGATGACTCGTAGACTTCCGGATATTTCCGAAAATGGGAGGAATACCGGCGGAGCTTTTCCTCCCAGGCCGGCTGGTCCATTCGGAGGTCAGGGCTCGCGTTGTCCACCTTGACCTGCGGAGATTCCTCGGAGAAGTCGGGCGATTTGTCCTCTTCCTCTGTGCGCACGGCGGCGCTGGTCTTTGCGTTCAAGAAAGCAGGTGCGGCGCGCTTGTATTCGCGGTTGGTAAGCTGCCAAAGGACTCTGGCAATGGCGTCGGCGTCTCCACCCACCGGGAGCGAACCCGAGGTCATGCCGGATGGGCGGTTGCCTTCGTGCGTATTGTCCAGAGCAGGGCTGCCGACGCGCATGGTGACATCGGCCGACCTCCTGTGGCCTCCGAAAGAATTCAGCAGGCTGCCGTACGAGCTCGCGATTACCAACGCATCTTGGTCGAAAACTGAATAACTGATGAAGTAAGGCGCCGGGTCGGATTTGGCGAGTTCCTTGGTGGCGCGGTGCAATTCCTGCTGCAGGATGGAAAGCAGAAGATCCGGGTTCTTTTCCAGGGTCGGTTCGCCCACCCAGGGCATGCCGGGCGTCGCCAGGCAGACGATCAGCACCAGTTGAATGGCAAGCTGCAGGGTCGAACGCTTCATTTTGAGGCAAGCTTGAAGGAGTCGAGACGCCGGTCAAGAGCCAGCCCGCACGATGCTCCTGAGAAAGGCAAATACATGTTCGCACGTGATTATGCCCCGAAGGGCGAGCAGCAGCAAATAGAATTTGCTCGCGCACGGGGAGGCGCGTAGAATCCGGCCCGAACCGGTGTGACCACGAGAAGCCTTGTGGACGCCGCTAGGAACTATTTTCCGCTAACAGGAGGGTCAATGAAGAGAATGTTCAAAGCGACTCTTGCGATCGCGTTCGCCTTTTCGTTGGTCGCCTGGGCCACGCCCCAGGCCAAGAAAGACACGGGCGCGGGAACCAAGAAAGCTTCAGCCAAGAAAGAGGCTGCCACAAAACCCGCGGACCATGGGCTCTTCACTCCCGGAGACATCAAGTGGGTCGATGCGCCAAATGCCCTTCCTGCAGGAGCGAAGTTGGCCGTGTTGGAGGGGAACCCCTTCCAGCCGGGGCCCTACACCATGCGCTTGAAGATGCCCGACGGCTATCAGATCATGCCACACTACCATCTGAGGACCGAGCACGTGACCGTGATTTCGGGGGCGTTCAACCTGGGGATGGGCGAGAAGTTCGATAAGAGCGCAGCTCATGCGATGCCCGCGGGGACCTTTGGGTTTCTGGCGCCGAAAATGAAGCACTACGCCTGGGCGAGCGGGGAGACGATCCTACAGCTCCACGGGATCGGGCCATGGGAGATCGTCTACGTCAATCCGGCGGACGACCCGCGGGGTCAGAAAAAGTAGTACTGGCTCAATTGCTGCGCAGCATCGATTGCAGGTAACCGACCAGGTCGGGGCTGTCCCAGTCCTGCGGCCCGATGATCTTCCGGGCGATGTGCCCGCTGCGGTCAATCAAGTAGGTTTCCGGGTACATGAACGTGCCGTAGCGCGAAGAAATCTTCTTCGAGGGATCGCGATAGGTGGGAAAGCCGACTTGCTGTTCCCGCAGGAACCTCTCGTAGGTGGCTGCGTCATCGTCCACGCTGATCCCCAGTACCAGACCGCCCTGCGAGGCGATCCGCCGGTGCAGCCGGTTGAGCGAAGCCATCTCAGCGACGCACGGCGGGCACCACGTAGCCCAAAAATTCAGCACCAGCACCTTGCCGCGCAGGTCGCCGAGCCGGGCGGGGTTGCCGTTCCACTCGAAAGAAAAGTCCGGGGCGCGCTTACCCGCGACGCTGGGCTCGCCCTGGCGGTAGCTGGGCGAAGCAAAGATCAGAACCACCGCGGCGGCGGCAGCCAGTGCCAGCCCGCTCAAGAGTTTTTTCCGCAACGATTGCGCTCCGCGAAGTATAATACCCTGTCCGCCTAATTCTGCGCGAGCCGATTCGCCGTTCCGACGTCCCCATGAACTCCAGAGCCACTGTTTCCGCGATCGTGCCGGCGCGCAACGAAGAGGCCAACATCGCCCGTGCCGTCGCCTCGCTTGCAGCGCAGCCGGAAATTGCCGAGATCATTGCAATCAACGACCAGTCCACCGACCGCACGGCCGCAGTCCTCGCGGAGCTCGCCCCGCGCGTGCCGCAGCTTCGCCTGCTCGAAACGCGGGAGTTGCCCCGCGGCTGGGTGGGAAAGAACTACGCAGTGTCGCTGGGCGCGGCGCGGGCCACCGGCGACTGGCTGCT
>JBASRK010000144.1:0-1512 GCA_049273775.1 Candidatus Acidiferrales bacterium | reverse complement strand
CCAGCTCGCGGTACTGGGCCAGGTCGAGCCGCAGCTTGCCGGCCACCTGCCGCATGGCCTTGATCTGGGCGCTACCACCGACGCGGCTTACCGAAATTCCCACGTTCACGGCCGGACGCACGCCGCTATTGAACAGGTCGGTCTCAAGGAAGATCTGGCCGTCGGTGATGGAAATAACGTTGGTTGGAATGTACGCGGAAACGTCACCCGCCTGAGTCTCGATGATAGGCAGCGCGGTCAAGGAACCGCCGCCCATTTTGTCGCTCAGCTTGGACGCGCGTTCCAGCAGACGTGAGTGAAGATAGAAAACGTCTCCGGGATATGCCTCGCGTCCCGGTGGACGCCGTAGCAGCAGTGAAATCTCGCGATACGATGCTGCGTGCTTGGAAAGATCGTCATAAATCACCAGCGCATGCCGCTTGGTGTCACGGAAATACTCGCCCATGGCGCAGGCCGCATAGGGCGAGATGTACTGCATCGGCGCGGGCTCGGACGCGGACGCGGCCACCACGATGGTGTAGTCCATAGCACCGGCATCGCTGAGAATTTTTACCACCTGGGCAATCGAGGACCGCTTCTGCCCGATCGCATTGTAGATACAAATCAGGTCATTGCCCTTGCTATTGATAATCGTGTCGAGCGCCACCGCAGTCTTGCCTGTCTGCCGGTCGCCAATGATCAGCTCGCGCTGTCCGCGGCCAATCGGGATCATGCTGTCGATAGCCTTGAGCCCCGTCGCCATGGGCTCGCGCACCGGCTGCCTGTCGATCACGCCCGGCGCCAGGCGCTCCAGCGCAATGAACTGGTCAGTTGCGATCGGACCCTTGTCGTCGATCGGCTGTCCAAGCGAGTTCACCACTCGCCCGACTAGAGCCTCGCCCACAGGCACGCTCATGATGCGGCCGGTGCGTTTCACCTCGTCGCCTTCGCTGATTTCCGTGTACTCGCCCAGCAGGACCACGCCTACTTGGTCTTCTTCCAGGTTCATGGCGATGCCGGCCACGTTGTGCGGAAACTCGAGCAGCTCTCCGGCCATGACTTTGTCGAGGCCATGAACGCGAGCGATGCCGTCACCCAAGGTGATGACCGTTCCAACTTCGTCCACAGCGATCTTGGATTCGTAGTTCTCGATCTGCTGCCGGATCAGCTGCGTGATCTCGTCTGCTTTGATTTGTGCCATAAGTTCAGCTCTTAGCTTTTAGCCATTAGCTCTTCTTTGCGTCCTTTGCGATCTTTGCGGTTAAAATCTTTGAAAACTTGCGGGGTGCACACTCGCACCGAGTCGGTTCAAGCCAAAAGCTAAGAGCTTAAGAGCTAATAGCCTCCCTTATCCTTTCCAACTGACCCTTCACCGAACCATCGTAAATCGTGCTTCCAACCTTCACGATAGCGCCGCCCAGAATAGAACTATCCTGCGCATAACGGGCGCGCACTTTGTGCCCGGTCAACTTCTCTACCTGCGCCTCCAGCGCGCTTCGCTCCATCTGGCCCAGTTCCCGCGCGCTGATGACC
>JBASRK010000143.1:0-2908 GCA_049273775.1 Candidatus Acidiferrales bacterium | reverse complement strand
GCCCGAGGGCGGGCGCGGCCGGAGGGGCGACTACAGCAGGCGGCCGGCGGCGCCGGAGCGTGCCGCTGGTGCGCTGAAGCTTCGGGCGGCGTCCTCGGCAGTGTCGTGTGTCTCGAAGACGGTGTAGAGCCTGGTGACCTGGAGGAGCTCTCTGCTGCGCGAATTGAGGCTGGCCAGCTTGATGTTCCCGCCGGCGCTGCGCGCCGAGGTGTACAGCGCCACAAGCGTGCCCAGGCCGCTGCTGTCAATGTAGGTGACCTGGCCGAGGTCGAGCACGATCTGGCGCGAAGTGCTGATCAGATCCTTCACTTGTTGGCGCAGCGCCGCGGACTCTTCCCCGAGGGTGAGCGTTCCGGCACAGTGCACGACGGTGACCCCATCGATCGTTCGGGAAGTAATTACAAGCGTCATCGAAAACCTCCTGCTGCGGCCCGGTGGCGGTTGAGCGGCCCCCGGGCGATTGGCCTGGGAGACGATCGGCTGGGCTGAAGATAGTCCTATTGCCGCGGGATTACAAGCGCCGCGGCGTCGCCGCCCGCCGCGGGCAGCCAGGCTGCGGTCTGATCGCCCAGAGCAGCGCCAGTATGGCACCGCAGAAAACCCGCATGCCCGCAGAAGATCCAGTGGACATGGCCTAAGCCATTGAAAGCTTTGAAGGCGCGCCGGTTCTCACAGGTTGGCTTCAGACTTACTCTTAAGGCGACAAACGAAACGAGCCTGCGCCGCAGAAGCACGCTAGCGCACCGGGGGTCGCAGGCTCGCTCGCTCTTTGCTCTCGAGTCCGGATCAGGCTTTAGCTGCTGATGCAAGCTGAGTGCGCATCTGTTTCATGAACTGCCGCATGGCGGCAATATGACCAGGTGAGCGGGTTTCGATCCAGGCTTCGTAGCGCTGCGCAGCTTTTTCCAAGTGCGCGAGGAACTGCTTGTTGGCAAACCGCTCGCGCCCCTGCGGCACGATACCTTTGACGAGCTCCCAGACTCCGAAAAACTCGCCGCTGGTTTCAAAAAACAGGTCTTCGTGCAGGAGCCCGTGGTTGAGGAACGCGCAGGCTTGCTCCCAGTAGCTGAACACCATCATCGCGAACGCGCCGTTTTCCGTTCCAGGTGCCGCGATTCGCATGGCGTCCTCGAAGGTGTCCACTTGGTAGTTCCGGAAGAACCAATCGCGCGCCTGGCGCAGCTTGGCTTCGCGCCGCAAATCGTAGATCTGTAGCTGAAGTTGCCCTTGTTCGTGCGTGGGTTTTGTTTCCATGGTTCCTTGTCTCCTTTTGTTTTTATTGTTTTTAGAACCAACTGCGCTGAGCTTGGGCCTGCTTTTCTACATCACTTCTGCTCGAGAACGGACAAAATATTACCGGCGGGGTCTTTGAACCACGCTATGACGGGACCTCCGCCGCGGAAAATCCCTCTTTCGTCCGTTTTGAGATTGGGCTGGTTATAGATCTCAAAGCGGACACCGCGCTTCGTGAGCTCGTCCACTGCTTTGTCCACATTGTCCACCGGGAAATTGAGGATAGTGAAGTTTGCCGGAGTGTGGTTAAGCTTAGGATAAATCAAGACCGTGGTGCCGCCCGCAAGGCGCAGGTTCAACAGGCCATTAGATTCCGAAACCTCCAGCCCCAGTGTCCGGCCATAGAACTCCTTCGCCTTTTGAGTGTCGTTTACCGAAAAACCGCTGAACGCTTTGCTCTTTTCTAACATGGATTTGCTCCTGGCTTTGAATACGTGCTCTGCTGATGTTCCTCCCTCACTGCGACGCCGCTTGCCGTGAACGAAGGGCCTCCGCCTGCTTGCGCACGCGCTCGTGGATGCGGTTCCAGCCGGACGACACACCTTTTCTGTGATCCTCCTCGATCAATCCAAGCGCCGTGTGATGGAACTTGATCAGCGTTCCACCGTCGGCCTCAGTCAAGCGGTACTGCACATTCGAGACGACCGGATAGGACATGAACAGCGGCCCGCTGATTTCGAGCAGCGTCGGCCGCTTGATGGCCTGCACGTGTCCCCAGAAATGACCGTTGCCATCGCCCAAATCGCGGTACCACCTTCCCCCGGGCCACGGCTCAATCTTCATGGGCATCGGTGTGCCTTCCGTGACTTCATTGTGCGGCCCGAGCTGTTCGAGCAGTGCAGCGAAGGTCACATCCAGGGGCGCACGGACATGGATTTCCTGAGTAACGTTCAGCGTTAAATCCTCAATGCTTTGTGCTGTCGGAATCATGCTTCCTCCTTGAATGCAAGTCCGGCCGGACTCTCGTCATCTTCGCCTCGGCACGCTGCTTGACGCGAATCAACTGATGCCGCCAGTAGCGCTCGAACGTGCTCGTCCACTCGTGCAGAGGCCGGATCGCCGCGGCGTTGGTTCGATAGAGCTTCTGGCGGCCCTCGCGGCGCACGTGGACCAGGTCCACGTTTCGTAGAACGCGGAGGTGCTTGGACACGGAGGGCTGCTCCAGGTCCAGGGTGGCCACAATGTCCCCGACCGAGCGCTCCTGCAGCGCGAGATAGCTCAGTATTTCCCGCCGACGGGGCTCAGCGACCGCGTTGAACGCATCCGATGTGGTGGCTGCGCGTGCCATGCGCCGACATTACATTCCCATATAGGCATATGTCAAGCTCTTTTTTCCCTCCCCCCCCGACAGCCCTCTGACGTCGGCAGCCACTTGGCCGAATAGTCGGCAAACCGGAAACTGGTGGTCCGTCTCCGAAAAGCGCGTTTCCGAGGCGCTGATTACTGCTCAAGTGTAGAATGGTGGAGCACTAAGAGTTTGTCGAAAAACTCCCTAGGGGGTCAGATTCTTCGTCCGCCTGCGGCGGACTCAGAATGACAACCAAAGACACTTTTTCAACAAACTGCTAAACAGCAGAGACGAGGATTACATGTCTTCGGACTATCTACTTAAGAC
>JBASRK010000137.1:0-1742 GCA_049273775.1 Candidatus Acidiferrales bacterium | reverse complement strand
ATCGAGCTCTGGCAGGCCAACGCGCGCGGGCGATACACGCACGCGAGCGACACGAATCCCGCGCCGCTCGATCCGAATTTCGAGGGCTTCGCCGTGCAGACCACCGACGGCGAGGGCCGCTATCGGTTCAAGACGATCAAGCCAGGAGCCTATCCGGCTACGGCCAACTGGATGAGGCCTCCACATCTGCACTTCGAAGTGACGGGGAAGATCAACCGCATGATCACGCAGATGTATTTCCCGGGCGAGGCGTTGAACGACAAAGATCTCCTCCTGCAGAACATCCGCGCGAACAAGGACGGCCTAATCGCGAAGGTGTTGCCCCCGACATCCGATGTCGAGTCTGATTCGCTCATCGTGGTGTGGGATATCGTGCTCGACAAGGGGTAACGTCCGACGAACTCGGGGCCGCGGAGGTCGGTTCCGCTATGTGAACGGGCGGCCAGCTTGTTGACCCGAGAAGGGGCCCGGACTACGCTCAGCAACGCCTGTAGGATTGCCTAAACGAGCGGCCCCGCTGTCCGGTCCGAGTTGGTTCTCTTCGGTCGCTCTCCCCGCACAGAACGCCGCACAGCGCCACGCCCTACCAGCAGCGGGTCAGCACTCAAGTTGGTTCGGCGGTGTGGTTTGAACGCTCAATGCTTTGTCCGACTCAAGGTTTGGCTATGCCCTTCAAGAACTCAAGAATGGCCGCGTTTGTATCTTCCGGGCGTTCCTGCTGAATCCAGTGGCCCGCCCCCGGGAACAGTTTCACGCCACGCAGATCGGGCACGGTTTGTTTCATCAGCGCCGCAAGCTGATCAGCGCTTGCGCCACGGATGACGTTGTCTTTCTCGCCCGCGATGAAGAGCACGGGCTGGGACAGTTTCACACCGACGAGTTGCGGCGTCGTTTCCCAGTTACGCGTGAAGTTTCGGTAGTAGTTGATGCCGCCGCGAAAACCGGCTGCCGTAAATTCGTTCACGAAGTAGTCGAGGTCGACCTGAGAGAGCCAATCCGGCAAGCTCTTCGGCGCGCCGAGGCGCGGAATCCAACCGCCGGCCGAGCGTTTGCGCTCCGTCAGCGCGGGCGCTTCGCGCGGGGAATCCGGCGAGAGATACAGGCGACTAAGGATGCCGCGCGGGTCGGCATCAAATTCCTTCTCGGCGACGCCCGGTTCCTGAAAGTAGAGAATGTAGAAGAAATTGTCGCCGTAGTTCTTCTTCAGGGTGTCGATAAGCGATTCGGGTGCTCGCCCGCCGTAGGGCACACTCAGTGCCACGAGGCCAGTGAAGCGGCTCGGGTGTAGCAGCAGGCAATGCCACGCGACGATCGCGCCCCAATCGTGCCCGAGGACGACGGCGGTCTTTTCGCCGAGCGCGTCGATGACGCCGACGATATCCGCCGTGAGGTGCTGGATGTCGTAGTCCCCGACCGCCGCCGGCTTGTCGGTCTTGCCGTAACCGCGCATGTCCGGCGCGACGGCGTGAAAGCCGGCCGCCGCAAGCGCGGGGAGCTGGTGCCGCCACGAGTACCACGATTCAGGCCAGCCATGCAGGAGGATCACGAGCGGCCCCTGACCCTCCTCTGCGATTCGCATTTTGATCCCGTTGGTGTCGATGACTCGCAAGGTAGATCCTCCTTTGTCCTGCGCCGATACCGGGTGAACCACAGCAAAGGCCAAAAGCATGGGGGCACATATGGCGGCGAATACACGTCGGCTCGATCGACGCTGCCGCATTGCCTCCGTGCCCACGACTCCA
>JBASRK010000013.1:0-2959 GCA_049273775.1 Candidatus Acidiferrales bacterium | reverse complement strand
GCGGCCAGCAGGGCGGCGCGCTCGGGCAGCTTGCCGACCAGCACGCACTCGTCCGGGCCGTGGGCGCCCTCGCCGACCCCGCCGAGCCCGTCGAGGGTGGGAACGCCCAGAGCCGCCGTGAAGTTGCCGTCCGATCCGCCCCCGGAAAACGATTCCTGAAGCTTGAGACCCATCCGGCCCGCCAGCGCCTGCGCCTTGCGGAACAGCGCGGCGCTCGAAGCGCGCTCCAAGGGAGGCCGAGAGAACCCGCCGCACACCTCCAGGCGCGCGCCCAGCAGGATAGGGCGCAGCCGGCGGAACCTGGCTTCCAGCCGGCGCATGTCCGCGGCGCGCTTGACGCGCACGTCAACCAGGGCGCGAGCGCTTGGAGCGATGACGTTGGCGCGCGTGCCGCCCTCGACCACGTCGGCATTGACGCCGATCCCGCGGCGAGGGTCGTTGAACCGGGCGATGCGCGCAATCTGCAGCGCCAGCTCGTGCACGGCATTGACGCCGTCTTCCGGATTGATTCCGGAATGTGCGGCGCGGCCAGTGACGCTCAACTCGATTTCCCCGACGCCCTTCCGGGCGGTCTTCAGCCGGCCGTCGAGCCCGCTCGAGGGTTCGAGCACCAGAGCGGCGTCGCTGCGCCGGGCTTCTCGCTCGATCCATGCGCGCGAGGTCTTGCTGCCGATCTCTTCGTCCGAGGTCCACAGGAAGACAACGCGCTTGCGTGGCCGGATCCGCCTTCGAGCGAGCGCATCGGCTGCGAACAGCGCGATCACGAGTCCGCTCTTCATGTCGAATGCGCCGGGGCCCAGGGCGCGCCCGTGCGAGATGCGAAACGGCATGCGGGCGAGCGTGCCCAGGTCATAGACCGTGTCGAGATGGCCCAATACCAGGATCTGTCCGACCGGCCGCCCACGCCCGCGCCACAGCGCGATGCGCAGATGGTCGCCGCGCTCCCGCTGGCGGAGGAACTCGACGCGTGCGAGCCGCTTGCGCCACTCAGCGGCCACCAGCCGCCCGAAACGGTCCACGGCGGCTTTCTCGTAGCTGGGCGATTCGGCGCGCACGAATCGGCCGAGCAGCCGCGCCATCTCCATTGCCCGAGGGCGCAGGTAGCCGTAAAGCTCGTGGATAGCGTCCGAAGAGGGCGTCGCGCCGCCTGTGGTGTGCCGAGCCAAGCCCCGCATGCTAACAACTGGGGATTCGTTGGGCAACGATTTCCGGATGCCTGCGGCTCTGCCCGGCACACGTCTTCGGAGCGTGGAGCCAAACCGCGATGACCCCAGCCGAACCACGTATCCCTGGCCGGGCGGTTCGCATATAATTGAAAGACTGCTCGCTAGACAATCACTGCGCCGGGGGGCCCCTGAAGCGAGTTGAGGAGACCCAATGATCCTGGACAGCCAGGGCATCCAGAAGATCCTGCCGCACCGCCATCCATTCCTGATGGTGGATGGGATCTTGGAGATGGAACGGCTTAAGCGCATCGTGGGCATCAAGAACGTGAGGGGTGACGAGTACTACTTTCAGGGGCATTTCCCCGGCAAACCCATCATGCCGGGCGTCCTGATCATCGAGGCCCTGGCGCAGACCGGCGGACTGCTGCTGCTGCAGGAGGTGCCCGACCGGGAGAACAAGCTGCTGTATTTTGTCGCCATAGATAACGCGCGCTTCCGACGGCCCGTGGTCCCCGGCGAGCAACTCCGCCTGGAGATCACGGTGGTCAACTGGCGCGGCGATTTTTGCAAACTATCAGGCCAAGCTACGGTAAACGGCGAGCTGGCAGCCGAAGCCACGGTGATGTGCAAGATGGTGGACCGCGACCCGGCCGTGCCACCTGAGGGAGCCCGATGAGCGAGATTGATTCCCGAGCAAGTGTTTCGCCGCGAACCCGGCTGGGCCGGGGCGTGTGCATCGGGGCGTACGCCGTGGTGGGCGATGAGGTCGAGCTGGGCGATGGCTGTGTGCTCCACCCGCACGCCGTTGTCAGCGGGCCGACGCGCCTGGGACGGGAGAACGTGCTGTACCCGTTCTGTTCGATTGGCGCCGACACGCAGGATATGAAGTACACCGGTGAACGCACCGAGCTGGTCGCCGGCGACAAAAATACTTTCCGCGAGTGCGTCACGGTGAGCCGCGGCACCGCAAAGGGCGGTGTCACACGGCTGGGCAGCCACAACCTCTTCATGGCCTACGTCCATATCGCGCACGACTGCCAGATCGGGAGCCATACCATCTTTGCCAACGGCGCGACACTGGCCGGGCACGTGACCGTAGAAGACCATGTCACACTGGGCGCTTTCTCCCCGGTGCACCAGTTTTGCCGCATCGGGCGTTATTCCTACATCGGTGCCGCGACCGTGATCACGCAGGACGTGCCGCCGTTTTCCAAGGTGGTGACCGAGCGCGAGACCCGCTGCTACGGAGTGAACACGATCGGCCTGGAGCGCCGCGGATTCCCCCCCGAGCGCATTCACAGTATCGAACAGGCGTACCGGCTGCTTTTGCGCTCGAAGCTGAACACGACCCAGGCGCTCGAGCGCATGCGGGCCACGCTCAACGGCTCCGCGGACGTCGAGGAGCTGATCCGGTTTATCGAGACCGCCGAGCGCGGCTTGGTCAAGTAGGTCATGCCGATGACATCTGCGCCCGCCTCCACGCCGCGCACCTCTCGCTGGGGATTGATTGCCGGCAACGGACAGTTCCCGTTCCTTGTGCTCGAGGGCGCACGCAGCCAGGGGATCGAGATGGCGGTGATCGCCCTGCGCGAAGAGGCTTCGCCGGAGCTCGAGCGCGTAGCCACACACCTGCACTGGGTCAGCCTGGGCGAGCTCGGCAAGGCGCTCGAGCTGCTGCACCAGGAAGGGGTCAATAAGGCTGTGATGGCCGGCCAGGTGAAGCACAACAAACTCTTCAGCTCCATCCGGCCTGACTGGAAGCTAGCCAAGCTGATGATGTCGCTGCCGCTGAA
>JBASRK010000134.1:0-1630 GCA_049273775.1 Candidatus Acidiferrales bacterium | reverse complement strand
CCCAGCAGAGCTTTTTCATCGACCTCGTCCCGGCCGAGCAGATCGGTGTCGTAGCCGAAGTCGCGCAGGAACCAGTTGAGCTTCCACAGGGCCTTGGGCGTGCAATAGAGTCTTCCGGAGATCGTCTTTCCGGTGTGCTCCTTGGGCTCGAGGATGGCCAGGCGCAGGGCGAAGAACGGCTTCTGCGGATGCCAGCGATAGAACGCTCGCTCGACCCGTGCCAGAAAGAGTCCTTCCAAGCTGTTCTCGTTGGTGTGGGTCTGCTGATGGAGTCCTGGGATGTAACGTTTCATGAGTTCGCCTCCTTTGGTTGGGCGTAGCTATTGAGGTGGCAGAGCAGCCCTTCGCGGTCCTTGGTGGCCCATTCGGCCAGGTTGTTGACAAAGGACTCGACCAAGTCGCGGCTGGCGTCCCGCAACACAGCCGTTCCGCAGTAGTCGGCAGCGTAGAGTTTGACCAGGGTGGGGTCGAGTTGATGCTGGCGGATCAACAGGCAAAGGCGATCACGCAGGCGGGGCTGGCTGTTGCCGGAGGCGTTCACACCTGCGGGATAAGAGGCGTTGTGCTTCCTGGGGGCGGGCTCGATGGCAGGAGAATAGGACCCAATCTCCTCGACCGAGCAAAGCCCGATCCCGTAGGCCTTGCGCAGGGCGCGGCTGACGGCGCGGGTTTCAGCCACGCGCATCTCGGCGCCGTGGACCCGGGAAGAGACGTTCGAGGGATCGGCATCACCGTAACCGACGAAGCCGCGAGAGCCGGGAGACTTGTAGACGGTCGCCTTGAACACCCAGCGGCTGACGGACGGATCACAGAACTCGCGGACTTGCTGGACGCGGATGCTCGCGCAACGCGTGCGGTGTGCTAGACGCAGGAGGCCCGGATGGGTGACATACCACGTCCCATCAAGGAGAAGCAAATCACCGAGGGCAACAGAGAACCCGTATTGTTCTGATAAGAAGTTGAGCGCTTCTAGAGCCACTCTTTCCAGGTTGGCAAATCTAATCTTGGCGTCTCGCAGGTTTTTTCTCTTGAGGATATCCACTTGTTCCTTCATGGGGCCTCCCCAATGTATTGCTTTGTATATTGTTTGTACTACTTTCTATAAGCATTGTCAAGCACAAAGTTTGACGTGCAAGCTTCTTGACGCCGATTCTTGGACTGTGTAGCATGCCGGCCCGGGTCTGAACTGAGGCCGGAATGCGAAAGACACAGACTTTGAGCCTACGTGTATCGTCGGAGTTCAAACGAAGACTTGTCGAGGAAGCAAAAAAGGACAGACGCTCTGTAGCCAACTACATCGAGGCGACTCTGAGTAGATTGTGGCAAGAAAAAGATTCCGAAACTCTCCGTCGATCGAAAGAGAGCAAATGAGCACGACGGCCACCCTGAAGAGCGCGCAGCGCTCTAGGACGAAAGCCAGCGCCTTCTCTCCCGCCAGAAGAAGGAAGATCTCTCCGAATAAGGGACAAACCGACTAGCCTGGTAGGGACCGCAGCCACGCGAGGAGCTCCGGCAACCGAAGCAGGCGGGGGTGAACGTTGTGAACGTCGTGAACGTTGCCAGAGGAGCAGCACTGAGAGACTGCGTGACAGACCGGGGATGTGAGGCGGTCGGCTCGCAGCAGCTCGAG
>JBASRK010000124.1:0-1935 GCA_049273775.1 Candidatus Acidiferrales bacterium | reverse complement strand
GCCGCCGGCTAAAGTCACGGTGCGCTCGGAGCCCGACGGCGCCGACGTGTTCCTGGGCGATAACTTTGTCGGCTCGACTCCGGCGACGCTGGAGTTACCCTCCGGCAGCTACAAGGTGAGCGTGCGTCTAGCTGGGTTCAAGGACTGGCAGCGCGAGGTCCAGGTGTTCGGGGGAAGCGAGCTCACCCTGCGCGCGCGCCTCGAGAAATAATCCCAGGCCCACCGGCTGCCTGGCGACACACTCGCATCACGGTTGCATTGACCCGCGAACAAACCAGGCGCAGGGAATCCCACGATGTTTATTTCGGCGCGCTGCGGGCTTTTCGCTTGACAATCCGCGAACGCGCGTCCATCTTTAATGGCTTCGCTTCGGTGAAATTTCCTTTCGATGTGCTACAGGTGAGTCAGGGTGGCAGTAAAGGTTCGTCTCTGCTTCCACGATCGTTGCTTCGATGGCGCCGCATCTGCCGCGGTCTTTCTGCGCTTTTACCGCGAGCGGATCAACCCCGACTCTGAATTCCATTTCACCGGTCTGACCCACCGGGCCACGCAGCCGTTCGAGCCAGGAATGTTCGATGGCGACGAAAACGGCATCGTGGACTTCAAGTATTCGAGCTCGCCGCGGGTCACCTGGTGGTTCGATCACCACCAGAGCGCCTTCCTCACACCCGCCGACGCGGAGCACTTCCACCGCGACCGCTCCGGGCAGAAGTTTTACAACCCCGAATTCAAATCCTGCACCAAGCTGCTGGCTTGCGTGGCGCAGGAGAAGTTTGGCTTCGATCCGCGGCCGCTCGCCGATCTGATCCACTGGGGCGACGTCATTGACGGCGCGCAATATCCCACGCCGGAGTCCGCCGTGCGCCTGTCCGAGCCGGCCACGCAGCTTGCGCTGGTGATCGAAGCGGCCGCCCAACCGGGCTTGGTGGAGCGGCTCATCCCGGAGCTGGCGACGCGATCACTGGCGGAGATGGTGCGGCTGCCGGGCGTGGCGCGGCTGCTCGGGCCGCTGCTCAAGCGTCACGAGCGCTCGATTGAAGTGTTGCGCCAGCGCGCTGAGGCTCGCGACAGCGTTGTCTTCTTCGACGTAAGCGACCAGGACCTCGAGGGCTACAACAAGTTCATCCCTTACCTGCTCTATCCGGATTGCCTTTACTCGGTCGGCGTAAGCGCATCGGCCAACCGCGCCAAGGTCTCGGTCGGGTCGAATCCTTGGAACCCTGCCGCCGAGGAGAAAAATCTCGCCAGCATGGCCGAACGCTACGGCGGTGGAGGACATCCGCGCGTGGCTGCCATATCGTTTGAGCCTACCGACCTGGAACGCGCCCGAAAAGTAGCCCGGGAGATCGCCGCCGCCCTCCGCAGCTAGTTAGACCAGCCTCTGAAAGCGCAGATGTGCATGTTATCTGCGTCCTCAGGGCTCTCCGTGGCGACTTTGTCTGCAAGCGGTTTCAAAACCCCTGCCTGGCGTCGCCAAGCTATTGATTCTAAGGGCCAAAAATGGATTTTGAAACCAGCTGAGACAAGCACAGTCCATTGCGTTTTTTCACAACCAGCGCGCAGAAGTTCATCGAACCCACGAAGAGTAAGAACCTTATTGAGAAGCTCGTGAATGGTAAGCGCAACCTGACGCGTTCGACAAACCCCGCCCGTCGGGATAAAATCTTCCAACCACGTGGGCCGCTAGCTCAATCGGTAGAGCAGCTGACTCTTAATCAGCGGGTTCCAGGTTCGAGTCCTGGGCGGCTCACCACTTCTCGATCAATTTATGGATTCAGTTGATCATCGCTTTACCACGGCGCGGCCCTTGACCAAACTTTGGTCCAATTGGGCCCAAATAACGCGACGACCTTCTGAACGGCGCTTCGGTACGATTCTTCGACCACTTGCGTGTAGATGATTGAGGTCATCGACACGTCCGTATGACCGAGAATA
>JBASRK010000122.1:0-5385 GCA_049273775.1 Candidatus Acidiferrales bacterium | reverse complement strand
CAACCCAAAAGCTTTGCTCTTCTCGCTTTGTCGCCTTTATGAGTTTCTGTCTCCGGCGCAGAGGCAGGAGTTTCTCACACACACATGAAGGGGGCATGGCTGACTCAGTTCCAAGACGGCCGCGGCTTCGGCTGGGCCCGGAGTCCTACAAACGCCTCCGCGAGCAGGTATTGGAGCGGGATGGCTGGCGCTGCCAGCGCTGCGGGCGCATGAGCGAACTGCAAGCTCACCATATTAGCTCACGGAGCCAGCTCGGAGATGATGCCGAGCACAATCTCATCACTCTTTGTACAGGCTGCCATCAACTTATGCATTCAGGAAACAAAAAGAGAGGCACGCCTGAGGGTCGTTGAGGTCCTAACCCCAGATTGGACGCCTGCACCTCAGGGAAGGATAGGGCAGCGCGGTTTAGCCCAACCGTAATCAGAGTTTTTCCGAGCTACACGGAGCCGCTTAGCTCCAAAGCTCCCGCAGCTTTTGACCCTCGATGAGTATAGGGTCTGTAGGGCCGATGCCAACCGCTAGGGCGCCAGCAGCTTGGAGCACGGATAGCGCGGCTTTGAGCCGGACAGCCGGGGACACATCCGCTCCGGTCAATATCTCGCGGACAGTTTTCACCGCTTCCGCTGCCAGTCCCCGAAGTTGACCATTGACGGCGTCCGCATATTCTCGACGCGACCGGTTTAATTCGGCGGCAAACAAGTCGTCGGTTTTCATCCAGAGGTAAACGGTAGTGCGGTCGATATCGGCTTCCTTCGCCGCGTCAGTAACGGTTGCACCGCTCGCTAGAGACGCAATAACCTGGACCTGTTTGGGACTTAGTGTTGATTTTGTTGAATTCTGTTGTGTGTTCATGATTTCCCCCTATGGCATCCCGATGCTCGGAATTTTTCTTCTCGCGCGCCCTAAGAACCGGTAGAAAGCGAAGTCCAGTTCCTGGGCAAGTCCATCCTAGGACGTGGAGCCGCGGCGCGCATACGGCTTAGCAGGGGAGTAGTAAACAGGGCTAGGCGACGGGGTGTTGAGGCAGAGGGCCCATGAAAACGTTGCCTAGACCGCTGCCGATCGCTGTGGTTCAGGCGCGCATCGAGTCGCTGGTCGGCCGCTATGCTTCAGGAGGTGGCTCGCCGGCAGTAGGGGCACCGCCAGACTGAGACGAACAGGCTCGGCCCGGAAGGGTCTAGGATTTCAGCCAAGCGAGGCTCGACCGTATGCCCGCAGCAGATGCGAGCCACTCTGGGGTCAAGGTGGATTTTATCCTTGAGGTCCTTTGTTGGGACTCGCGCACCACTCGCCCAAGACGGTTGAATCCTTCCTTCCATAGCGCCTCCTGACAAGGTCGTGTGTGCGGATCATCGACCTCGTTGGCCGTTGACTCTCATCACGTTCCATTCCGATGGCAGGGTGCCCGTCCCGGGATGACCCGAGCGAGCAGTCCCTGGTAGGCATGAGTCATCTGGCAGTCCACGATCAGTGCACCACCAGGTTCCCTCCGCCCATCAGCTGTTCCACAGTCGCGGGCGGGCTACCATCTCCCTGTTTGCGCTGCCTGTAGAATCAGGTCGAAGGGCTTTCTGTAAGTAGGATAGAGATTTGCAGCATTGATCGCGCAGTTCGAAAGGAGATTCTCAGCAATTTGGCTTTTTCCGCTGAGGTTTGCCTAAGATACAGAAAATGCGCCTTATTCGCGAGTTCTAGAATCCTGATGCCATCCAGCAATCGATCCGGCTTGGCCGCGTCTAGCTCCCGGATAGACATTAATAGATGTTGTTCCTCCTCATTTCTTGCAACTTTGTGTGGCCACTCAGCGCTGTATCCGTCATTGTGACGTGGTAGGATTGGTCTGCATACCAGGTAGGAAAAGTCTTGACGAGACCCAGCATACAAGTAGAAGAATTCATCGAATGCGTCATTCATATATCCTCGACCGGCAATGGTTGATATCCACTGTCACTTGCTCCCGGGTGTAGATGATGGCCCGGACTCCCTCGACGAGGCCATCCAGATGGCCGAGATGGCCATTACCGACGGAATTACCCATGTTGTGGCCACACCCCATGCCAATGCCGAGTATCAGTTCTCTCCCGATTTGGTACGTCAGCGCCGCAATGAAATCCAGGCGTGCTTGGGTGACCGCCTGACACTGGCCACGGGTTGCGACTTCCACCTAAGCTTTGAAAATCTGCAGGATATGCACCAGAATCCCCAAAATTATACGATTAACCAGAAGAGTTACCTCCTGGTGGAATTCGCCGACTTCGCCATTCCACCCACGATTGACGACACGCTGCACCAGCTCCAATTGGCGCGGCTGTCGCCGATCATCACCCATCCAGAGCGCAATGGGCTGATCCGCGCCCAGCCGGAAAAGTTACACCGGTGGATTCGCCAGGGGTGTTACGTGCAGGTGACGGCGCAATCGCTGTTGGGCCGGTTTGGACAGGGCACGCAGCGCGTGGTGGAAACCTGGCTGGAGGAAGGGCGCATCCACTTCTTCGCCAGCGACGCCCACAACCTGAAGTCGCGCCCGCTGCGCCTGCGTGAGGCTTTCGACGCCGTGGCAAAACGCCGCGGGGAAGCCGAGGCGCGCGCGCTGTTCCGCGACAACCCGCTGGCGGCGTTCGAGGGGCGGCCATTGCCCTACGTTCCCGAGCCGCCCGAGAGCGAGTCTCGGGGCGGGCGCTACCGCCGGCGCAAGCGCTTCTTCTTTTTTTAGCTGCTTTTCTATTCGCCCGAGTTTTCCGGCATGGGCGTCAACCCGCGCTCCATCGTCAGAGGAGCCGCAGCAGGGTGTCACGCAGTCTGTGCTGCTGCGCCGGGTCGAGTTTGGCGCCCCCAGCGGTGAGGTAGAACACATCGATCACCTTCTGGCCCTCGGTATCGATGAGCGCGACCTCGATCGTGCAGCCCATCTCGGCCATTGCGGAGCTCACCTGATAGAGCAGGCCCGGGCGGTCTTGGGTGATCAGCTCGAGAAGGGTGCTGTGCGAGGAGCTGCGGTCGTCGAAGCGGACTTCGGTGGGGATCTTGACCTTAGCGCCGGACGGCGCCCCGGCGTGCAGCCTCCCGCTTAGCAGCGTCTCGAGGTCTGCCAGGCCCGCCAAGATTTCAGCCAGATTCTTCTCGAATCGCGCCACTTCGGTGGGATTCAGCTCGAGGGTTCGAAAAGGGTCCACGAAGCGAAACGTGTCCAGCACGATCCCGGCCTTATTGGCGAACGTCTCCGCCTTCAGGATGTTCATCCCCCATGCCGTCAGCGCCCCGGTGAGCTGGGCAAAGTGCGCGGGATGCCCGGCGGTGAGAACAGTCAATTCGTAATCCTGGGGCCCGGGACGAAGAAGCAGCGGCGCCGCAGTCTTCGCTAGCCGGCGGGCCATCTGGAAGTGCGCCGCGATCTCTTCCGGCGAATACGTTAACAGGTAGCGCTTGGGGAAGCCTTGGAGATAACCGTGGAGCTTTTCGGGCGTCGCCGTCCGGGGTAGAAGTGCACGGATGCGTTCGATCTGAGCGAGCTCCTTTCCGGCGCCAGCGATGCGGTCTTCGTCCAGGTTGCGGGTCAGCGCGTTGGCGGTTGCGGCGTAGAGTTGCCAGAGCATCTCCGCCTTCCAGGGGGTGAGTGCTTCCGGGCCGACCGCCTTGATGTCCGCATAGGTGAACAGGCAAAGCCGCTTCAGCCGCTCGGTCGTGCCGACGGTTTCGGCGAAGCTGCGGATGGTCTCCGGCTCGAAGATGTCGCGGCGCAATAAGGTGGCGGACATCAGCAGGTGGTAGTGGATGAGGAAACAAATCTCTTCGCGGTCGGCGGGCTCGACCCCGAGACGCTCCAGGACGCGCTTGACCGCGTCCGAGCTGCCTTGGACGTGATGGGGATCCGCCATGCCCTTGCCCACATCGTGGAACAGCAGCGCGAAGAAAAGCAGCTCGGGGCGCTCGAGCTCGGCAAAAATCTCAGCAAACCCTCGCTCCCGCTCATTCTGCGGCGACCGCAGGCGGTGCAGATTCTCGATGGTCAGGAAGGAGTGCTCGTCCACGGTGTAGCGATGATAGAAGTCGCGGATCACCAGCGACTCGATGGCGCCGAACTCCGGGAACAGACCGACGAGCACGCCCAACCGGTGCATGGCCCGCAACGCGTCGGCCGCCGCGGGCACAACCAGAATCTCGCGGAAGCGCGGCCAGAGCCCCTGCTGCCGGGCGGCTGGGTCCGGCCATTGGCGCAGCGCCTGCTCGACCGAGCGCTCGGCCTCGGCGCTCAATAGCAGCCCGTGGCGCGCCATATACTCAAACAGGCCGAGTAGTGCGCTCGTCTCTCGCAACGCGGCCGGCTGCTTGGGAATAATTCGGCCGCGGGCGACAGTGAAATCCGCATTGGAGAGGCGCGAGCGCCAATCGAGGAACAGGTCGTAGAGGGACGCCCGCGCCGCCACAGCCTCTTCCAGAAGTTGCGAGGCTAGGTGGCGGACTGCCCGGGCGTGGCGGAAATAAGTGCGCATCCACTGCTCGGCGGCCAGAGGTTCAGCCGGCCGGCAGCCGATCCCGGCCGCGGCAGCTTCCGCTTGGAATTCATAGGTCAACTGGTTGAAATCGCGTTGCTGGCGATAGTGGAGAAAGCATCGCGCCGCGGCGAGAAACTCGAAGGCCCGGCCGCACTCCTCGCCCAGCTTCGCGGGCCACGACCCTTCCGGGGTCACCCAGCGCCGCTGCTCCTCCAACTCGGTGAGCAGCGCCAGCCATTCGGCGAGCTGGTAATCTCGCAGGCCGCCGGGGGCTTCCTTGAGGTTCGGCTCGAGCTCAAAAATGGTGTGGCCGTGCCGGGCGTGTCGCTGGCGGGTCAGCTCCGCCAGGTTTTGAACCATCTCCTGGCGTTCCCGGGCGACCAATTTCGGGAGCACCTGCTCGCGAAGCTCCGCGAATAGGCGCGCATCGCCGGCCAGGTGGCGGGCGTCGAGCAGAGAAATGGAGAACTCCAGGTTGTCGCGGTCGAGCTCATCGCACTCCTCGAGCGTGCGCGAGGCCGGGCTGACCCGCAGCGTCAGGTCCCAGAGTGCCCGCGAAATCCCGCCTACGACCTCCCGTCGCGACCTCTCGACATGGCGGTCAGCGGAGAGGAAGAGCAGGTCCACATCGGAATGGGGGAACAGGGCGCGGCGGCCATATCCGCCCAGCGCGGCCAAGCAAAAACCCTCTTGCGCGTGGCGCTCCGCGGGAACCAGCTCGGCATACAGGTGCGCAACAACTGCATCCACCAGAGCGGAACGCGCCACCACGGCGGCGTGGCCGTCGCCGCTCGACTCGAATTTCCGGCGAAGCTTGGCGGTTTCGGCTAGATAGAAGTCTCGCAGGGAGAGTTCCGCGGGGGGAAACGACTTCAGCGGAGAATCCAGG
>JBASRK010000111.1:0-3399 GCA_049273775.1 Candidatus Acidiferrales bacterium | reverse complement strand
TGAGTACGCTGCGCGAAACCATTTATGAAAACGTTCGTGAGGGCGAGCTTTACGAGAAGCTCGACCGCGATTGGGTGCGGTGTTTTGCCTGCGGCCACTGTTGCAAAATCCCCGACGGCCAGCCTGGAGTTTGCAAGGTTCGCTTCAACCGCGGCGGTACTCTCTATGTGCCCTGGGGCTATGTAGGCGGTGTGCAGTGCGATCCCATCGAGAAGAAGCCGTTTTTCCACGCCTATCCAGGTGCGCTGGCGTACAGCTTCGGGATGCTCGGCTGCGACCTCCACTGCGGGTACTGCCAGAACTGGGTGACCTCGCAAGCGCTGCGCGACGCTGACGCCGTCGTTCCCCCGCTGGGCGTCACGCCTACGGGACTCGTTCGGGACGCCATCCGCCAAGGAGGGCGAGTCATCGTCAGCACCTACAACGAGCCTCTGATCACAAGCGAATGGGCAGTGGCTGTCTTCAAAGAAGCGCGAGCAGCCGGATTGCTGACGGGCTTCGTGTCCAACGGCAACGGCACGCCGCAAGTTCTCGAATTCCTGCGGCCGTGGGTCGACCTTTACAAGGTAGACCTGAAGAGCTTTGACGACCGCCACTACCGTCAACTCGGCGGGCGTCTACAGCCCATCTTGGACACGATCCGGCGTCTGTACGACATGGGCTTCTGGCTGGAGATCGTAACTCTGCTGATACCTGGGTTCAACGACTCCGACGACGAACTGACACGCCTGGCCGAGTTCCTGGCGAGCGTGTCGCCGGATATTCCTTGGCACGCGACCGCGTTTCACAAAGATTACAAGATGACTGACCCGGAGAATACCGGCCCGGAGACCTTGATGCGAGCCGCTGAAATCGGCAGGAAAGCGGGCTTGCGCTACGTCTACGCGGGCAATCTGCCGGGGATGGTGGGCGACCTGGAGAACACGCGTTGCTCGAACTGTAAGCAGCTGCTGATCGAACGTTACGGCTACCTGATTACGGGTTACCACCTGACCCCGCAAGGTTGCTGCCCCTCCTGCAGCGCCCGCATTCCCGGGCGATGGGATAGCACATTTCGAAAACAGATTACCGCGCGTCCCTTTGTGCCGCGCATGCGCCCCCGATCAGATTTGCTTGTGCTGAACTCCTAAGAAGCCATGACTTCAACAACTGGAAAGGCGTGGTGTATTTTGTGCCCGTGCGAGTTGGTCGTCAGATCATCGCTCCGCACATGGCGTGAACTGCTGTGCCCAACGTAGGCGAATGGGCGGCCGTTGGCGACCGCAATTGACGTTTGCGAGGTGTGGGAGATGAATAAGGGTGAGCCGTTTTCGGCGACATTTTAGTTGGACAAGGAAACCAAGAACACGGTGCGGTACGCCGAGGAAGCGGAGAATCAGCGACCGGTCGTGGGCACGGTGTACGTGGACAAGTACGAGCTGCCGAAACCGTTTCCGAAGAGGATTCGGGTCACGGTTGAACCGCTGGAGTGAAGTCAGCCCAGACACTTCGAGCGGTCGCTGCGACGAGCCGCAGTTTTTGCTTTTGGTCTTCCACTGAGATGCGGTTGCCCATCATCGACGAAGCGAAGCCGCACTGTGGGCTGAGCGCCAATCGCGCAAGCGGCACGTACCCGCTTGCCTCCCCAATCCGCTCGACAAGCTCCTCGAAGGTTTCCAATCGCGAGGTCTTTGTGGTCACGAGACCCAGCACCACCACTTTGTCGTCGGGCACGTGCCTCAGCGGCTCAAAGGAGCCCGAGCGCGGGTCATCGTATTCAAGCAATAGTCGCTGGGCTTTAATCTTTCGGAAAAGCACAGGCGCGACCGGCTCGTAGCTGCCTTGTGCCAGCCATCGGCTGGCTTGGTTGCCACGGCACACGTGAAATCCAAACGTCACACCTGGCGCTACGCTCATGACCGCATTGTCGAGTTCAACGGCGCGCTCGAGCCACCACTCGATACCTCCTGCCTGTTCCTCATAGAAGGTGCGCGTGCGGGGATCAAGCAGCAGCCCATAATGCGGCGCGTCGATTTGGATGTAAGTTGCACCCACGCGCGCGAGCTCTTCGACCTCCTCGCGGAGGATTTCGACCACATCAGCTAAGTAGGACTCAAGTGTTGGATAGACGTGACCCGAGCGGTCGCGCGACCAAAAATTCACCCAGAGGCTGGGACTAGGCAGCGTGAGCTTGGCGATGCGGCGGGTGCGTGCGCGCAGATGGGTAAACTCCTCTGTCGATAGGTGGCGCCGCCGCCGGAGCTTGCCCACCACGCCTAGGTTCGATGGCCGCGGGAGACTCCAATTCCCTATCTGCGAGTCTCCACGCCACTCGCCCCACAAAAACGCCTCCAGCGTGTGCTCGCCAAAGCCCTCGACCGCCGCCGTCATCTGGCTCTGGAACGATTGCCGGCGCATCTCGCCGTCAGTGACGACTTCCAGTCCAACTTCCTCTTGCAGAGCGATGGCTTGATCCACCGCACTGTCTTCGATCCTCTTGAACTCTCCTGGCGTGATCGCGCCTTGTGTGAATTGTTTCTGTGCGGCCAGCAATTCAGGCGGGCGAAGCAGACTGCCGACGACGTCGCTCCGTGCGTTAAGCATGGGTGAGTGGGCAGGGATGATAGCATACGGCTCTTGGGCCGATGGCAGGCGGTAGGATATCTGTACGGGGTCGGTGCGTCAGCGAGAAACATCACGGGCAAGCGCCAAGAGCAAGCGGAGCGCAAGCAAGGGAAGACCGTCTACTCCGAGCGATAGGCCAATCAAATCGTCCGCGTGCTGGATCTACCCGTCGCCATCGATCCCGAGCAGGTGAATGCGACGCTGAGCGACGGCGTCCTGGAAGTCACGCTGTTGAAGGCCGAGACGGCCAAGCAGGTTCGTGTCCTCGCCAAGGCCGCCTCTGCCTGATGGGCATTAGCCTGACGGCAGTAGGTCTCGCTTGAAGCATATACTTCGGTTGCCCATCCAATCTGGCGCTAAACTCCTAGGATGACCGACTACGATCCTTGGGCTGCTGCAGCTGAGGTACGTACGGCTGATCGCTGGCGTTCTGCTGCCGCAGGCTGGAATTCTGCCCTAACCCGGGCATTGCTTGACTCAGCGGATCTACGCCAGAGCTCTCTTGTTCTTGATGTTGCCGCTGGCTCCGGCGACCCCACACTCTACATCGCTCAACGGCTGAGTGAGGGAAGCGTGGTCGCGCTCGACAGCTCTCGCTCAGCCTTACTCTTAGCGAAGCGGCAAACAATTGATACGGGTCTGGGATCAAAACTCAGATTCGTGCAAGCGGACGCGCATCAGTTGCCTTTCTGTGATTCCTGCTTCGACCGCGTCACCTGCCGGTGTGGGATTATGTTCTTCGCTGACGTTGATGCCGCACTTACTGAGATGTCCCGCATGCTCAAAGTAGGCGGC
>JBASRK010000098.1:0-61274 GCA_049273775.1 Candidatus Acidiferrales bacterium | reverse complement strand
GCTGGCGACGTTCGCGCCGTTCCACGTCACTGCGGAAATTGACGGGCAGCACGCAGCAGCGAGCGGCCCCCTGATGTTTGCCGCGGTTGTCAATACGCCGACCTACGGCGCGGGCGTGAAGATCGCGCCCACAGCGGAAATTGACGACGGGCAATTGGACTTGGTCCTGGTGGGCGAGCTGGCCTGGACGCGGGTGCTCGAAGTGATTCCACTAATGCTGCGCACCGGAGACGTCCGCTGGCCGGAGATCCGGCGCTTCCGAGCCCGCCGCGTCGTGCTGCGAGCGGATCGGGCGGCGCTGTTCCACGGCGATGGCGAGCTGCTGGGGGAAGCGCCGGTGGAGGTCGAGAACCTGCCCAGCGCAATTGTGGTGGCGGCCCCGCCGCGGAGGTGAAAAAAGGATCCCGGCGGCTGTTGCCGGCCTACTTCTCGCTTTTCTTCTTGTCCACTTTCAGGTTGATGACGATTTCCCTGCGGCTGTCAAAGCTCGAGATGGTGCGTTTAGCAGAAGTGGAATCTCCGCGCTCGGCGTGGATTTCGTAGTCCACGTTGGGGTCGAGCCCGCTGAAACGGTACTGCCCCGTGTCGTCGGAGATGTAGGTCTTCACCGTCAGCGTGCGCAAGTTTTTCAGGTACACCACGCCGGAAGCGATGGGATTATCCTGTTTGTCCACTACCGCGCCGCGAACCGTGCGCAACTGCGATTCGCGCTTCTGATCCTGCGCCGCGGAAACACCCGCCACGAGCGCCAGCAGCAGCGGCACGACGATCCAGTGCTTTCTCACTTCGGTTTGCCTCCTGACGCGGGTGCCAACTGAAACGCCAGGTCCTGGCGGCTGCCCGTCCTCGCGTCAATCTTGCGCGTCTCGGCCTGGTGGCCCGCCGCCGAAACGTTGATCTCGTACTCCGCTCCCCGCGGCACGCGCACGGCAAATTCGCCGCGGCGGTCTGAACGAGCCTCCCAGCGCATCTTGCGTTCGCCGGCGCGCCGCACGCGAATCTCTGCGCCGCGGAGCGCCAGCCCGGCCTCGGTGAACACCGTGCCAAACATCAGAAAATCACTCTCGCGGGCGCTCTTCTTACCTTGATCGCCCGCCGCGGGTTCTGCACCCGCATGAACAGTCGCCGGCGGACCCCCACCAGTGAGCGCAAGCCCAGCCAGGCCGATCAGCAGAGCGAAAAGGCGCACCCGCATCCAATCAGTAAGATGGCTGCAGCGAGAGAAGGGATGCCGGGCGGGCCAAGGGAGGGAGTTATTCGAGTTCCTCTTCCTCTTCACCCAGCACTTTCTTTTTCTCCCCCGCCTCTTCTTCCTCATCTTCTTCTTCGTCGGAGATGACGTTGAGTTGGACCGGGTGGGTTTGCACCACTTCGAGTTCCACCTCACACTCCGGGCAACTCAGGATTTCGCCTTCTTCGACTTCGTCTTCGTCCACGTCAATCGCGGCGGCGCACTCCGGACACCGAACCACGGCGAAGACCTCCTTCGAAAGAGATCCGACCCGATCCGAGCGGGCGTATTATATAACGCACTTTGCGGCAATCGTGAACCGGGCGGCAGAAGAATAACGGGGGGGCTGCGGGCGGCCCCGCTGCCGGCAGGACCCGGCCGGGCGGCGCACCCAACAAGTGACGATGGCAGACAGACGCGAATTTCCTGATCAGCCGGTAGTGGGCGTGGGCGGCGTGGTGATCGCCGACGGCCGCGCTGTGCTCATCCGCCGCGGCAGCGAGCCGCTCAAGGGCGAATGGTCCATTCCCGGCGGCACCCTAGAAGTGGGTGAGACGCTGGTCGAGGGCGTCCAGCGCGAGCTGCGCGAGGAAACCGGGCTCGAGGTGCGCGTGCTCGAGTTGATCGAAGTCTTCGAGCGCATCTTCGAGGACGCCCCAAACTCGCAGGATATTCCGGGCGGAGCCATCGTCTCGCGCCGGCCGCGGTACCACTTCGTGATCGTGGATTACCTTTGCGAGACGCTCGGCGGCGTGCCGCGGCCCGGCAGCGACGTGACCGACCTCGCCTGGGTGCGCGAGGACGAGCTCACCCGCTACAACCTCACCCCTACCGCCACACGCGTACTCAAGAGTGCTTTTGCGATGGCTCGCGCCCGCACCGCGAAATAGCCGAAGTCAGCGGAAAAAGATCTTCTTGTGGAATGGGCTGTTCTCGTGCCCGATGAGCAACGACGTAATCCGCCCGACGTCGGTGATCAACAGTTGCGGATTCTTGGCATCCGCAGGCAGGTCGAGCGACGCATCTCCGGCATGAACTCCATCGGAATCCCTCCTCCCATCTTGCCTTTTCCGGTCTTTCGTCAGCTCGCTGCTGCGTCCGGGATGCGGCCGAAGGTGCGCGCGCGGGCGCGGAACTCGCCCACGGCCGCTGCGAGGTCTGCCGCGTCGAAGTCGGGCCACATGCGCCGGGTGAACACCAGCTCGGCGTAGGCGCTCTCCCAAAGAAGAAAATCGCTCAGCCGCTGTTCGCCGCCGGTGCGGATCAGCAGGTCCACGTCTGCGGCGCCGTCGTGGTTTACTTCCCCGAGCACGCGGGCGAATTCGTTGCGGGAAAGCTCGGTGACCTTGTAGAACCGGCAGGCGGCCCTGAAGATCGCTTCCCGCGCCGAGTAGTCCACCGCGATCCGCAGGTGCAGGGCGCGGCCCCAGGCGGTGGCTGATTCGGCAGCCTCTATGGCCTCGCGAAGCCCGCGGGAGATTCGGTCGCGCCGGCCGATGATGCTCAGGCGGATGCCGTGCGCGGCGCAACTAGTGGTTTCCGCCAGCAGGTATTCGTGGAGAAGCCGCATCAGGTTGGCCACTTCGACTTGCGGACGCTGCCAGTTCGCAGAGGAAAAAGCGAACAGGGTCAGTGTGGCGATGTCCAACTTCGGAGCGGCTTTGACGGTGCGGCGCACCGCTTCAGCGCCGGCGCGATGCCCGGCCGTCCGCGGCAGCCCGCGGGCGCGGGCCCAGCGGCCGTTGCCGTCGGTGATGATGGCTACATGCAGGCCGGCCGGCATTTGGCTGTCCACAGTTCCTCCGGATCTTCGCTGCACTGCTCTGTAGCGCCGGCTTTGCAATACAAAGTGCAGCGGCACAATTTTTTCGGGGGCTAGCGCTCCCGCGTCGCCCGGATCAGCGCCTCCATGTGGTCCAGATACCGCTCGAGCGCCCTGCGGCCCGCAGCCCTCAGGCGGTACTCGGTCTTCGGCAGCCGGCCGTCAAACGACTTGCTGCAGGCGATGTACGCCGCCTCCTCGAGCTTCCGGGCGTGCACGCTCAGGTTGCCGTCGGTGGTCTTCAGCAGCGCCTTCAGCTCGTTGAACGTCAGCGAGTCGTTGACCGCCAGCGCGCTGACAATTCCCAATCGCATGCGCTCGTGGATCAGCCGATCGAGCGCCGGCGGCACGCTTTCCGGCGCGTGGCCGCCCACGGAACGCAACTCGTGTCCGGCGCGTCCCTTCTGCGCTCGCGTCTGCGCCAATGCTCCCGTTTTGGCCACCTTCGCTCCTTTCAGCCCGCTCTGCGCTTAGCCGCCATACCTTCTCGCAATCACCAGGCCGAAGACAATCTGTAGGCCGCCGAACCCCGCCGCCATGAACCAGTTTCCCCACGAGACCGGCGCAAACAGCGCCGCTGCGCCGGCGCACATGATGCACAGGCCCATCATCGGGACAACGCGCACCGAAAACGCCCCTCCGGTCACCACCGCCGTCCCGTACAGCAGCAGCCACATCCCGGGCAGCACCTTTGTGAATCCGGCAGCAAACAGCACCGCGGTCAGCAGCGCGCCCACCAGCAACGGTGGCGCAAAACTCAGCGCGAACTTGCGGCCCGGCCCCGAGAGCAGCGGCATTTTGGCCTGCCGCGCCTTGCGCACCGCTGCGGCGCCGGCGATGCCCATGGCCAGCAGCGCTTCGATCAGCCAGGTCCCGAGCCACGCCCTGGGCGTCCCTTGGCGCGCCGCGACAATCGCTGCCGCCACGGCCGTCACGCCGATGGCTACGCCGCCCCAACCGGGCACAGCGGTAAACGACCCGGCGCGCTCCATCGTCTCGCGGATATAGCGCAGGTTATCGGCCGCATGGGCGTCGAGCGCCACCGGCCGCCCTGGTTGCGATCGCAACGGTCCTGCCGAGGACATCGCGCTAATGATACCCCTTGTCGCATTAATGTCAAGTACTTTCTGATGTAAAGTAAAACGCCCATATGCCGCACCCGCCCCTACCCGAGCGCGCCCCCGGCGAGGCACGGACTAAGGCGTTCCCTCCGCAACGCTCCGCTGTTTTACCGGGCCCGCTGTCTGGCCATGCACGGTCGTTTCTTGCGTACCGTGTGTGGCAGTCTTGGCCGAAGTATGCCAGGGCAGCTACAAAGTGGCAAAGAAATGCGCGCGGCGGGAGCATGACGCAGACCCGGGACAAAATCACTCCGCTCCTAGACGACTAGCTTCCAGAAGGAGACGTCGCGGGAGGCGAGGAGCGCGTCCTTGCAGGCGTTCCAGCGCAGGAAATGCGGGGTCTGCCTGTGGCGGGCGTGATGCTCGCGGCTGGCCCAGACTTCGTGCAATAGGAAGGCGCCAGGCGAATCGGCCGCATGGTGCAGATTGAAGGTGAGGCAGCCCTCCTCACGGCGCGTCGAGGCGACGAGCGCGCGCAGCTCGGCTTCGAGCGCGCCTTCCATCCCTTCTTGCGCACGGAGGACGACCGTCAATGTGATGGCTTCTTCGGGCAGGCGCCGCTTCGCGGGTGAACTTAACTTCCTTGGGCTGCGCTTGGATGTCAGCTCTTTTGCCCTACGTTTGGCCATGGTGGCCAAGGATTGTACTCCAGGATAGCCTGCTACTCTGACTCTGCTGTGCCCTGCAGCTCCGGCGACTCACTGGCGCCTTTTCGGGTAACGGCCCAACAACCAGTTCCAGCGGATGGAGAGCACCTCGCCGAACATCCGCAGGCTGTCGCGAACCATGTTCACGCTGGTCTGCGGGTCGTGCGCCCAGCGCACGGGGATCTCTACGGCCCGCAGCGCGTGGCGCTTGGCGAGAAAAAGAATTTCTGGGTCGAAGCCGAACCGCTCGATGCGCTGCTGCTCGAAGATGATTCGCGAAGGCTCGCGGAGGAAGGCTTTGAAGCCGCACTGTGTATCCACGAACTTGAGCCCGGTGATGGCCCGCACAAGGAAATTGAAGACGATGCCGGCCAGCTCGCGCAGCGGCGACTGGTGAACCTCGATCAGGCTGCGGTCCACTCCGCGGGAGCCGATGGCGACCTCGTGGTCGCGCATCGCGGCCAGCAGTTTATCAGCCTCCTCGATTGGCGCGGAGAGATCCGCGTCGGTGAACAGCACGATGCGGCCGCGGGCCTCGAGCATGCCGCGGCGCACACTATAGCCTTTGCCGCGGTTGACGCCGTTCGAGACCAGGCGCAGGCCAGGGAACTCGCCGCGCCGCGCTTCGACCAGCGCAGCGGTGGCATCCCGCGAGCCGTCGTCCACGACGATCACCTCGGCGTCGGCCCGCCGCGCTTCCAGATACGCGCGCACGCGCCGCAGCGTTTCGGGCAGGCGTCGCTCCTCGTTGAACGCAGGGATGACGATGGAAAGTTCCGGCGCGGGGGAGTTCATCCGTGGAGCTGATGCCGCCAGCCGTAGCGGCCCACGAGCGGCACGAACCGGCAGTAGTGCAGTACGCGGGAGGTCGTCTCGCCGGCGGTCTTCCGCACCTGCCACAGCTCCTGCTGGTCCGACTGGCCTACGGGGATGACCAGCCGGCCGCTTTCAGCAAGCTGCTCCGCGAGCGGCGGCGGCACGCGCGGCGCGGCCGCGGTGACTACAATGGCGTCATACGGCGCCGCCTCGGGCAGGCCGAGGGTGCCATCGCCGGTGTGGACGTGGACGTTTGTGTAACCCAGCCGCGCCAGCCGCCGCCGCGCCGCCAGCGCCAGCGAGGCGTGACTCTCAACCGTGTAAACTTCACCCGCGAGCAGGGAGAGCACCGCCGCCTGATAGCCCGAGCCGGTGCCCACCTCGAGCACGCGCTCCCGGCCGGTGAGTTCGAGCGCGTCGGTCATCGCCGCCACCATGAACGGCTGCGAGATGGTCTGCCCCTCGCCGATGGGCAGCGGCTGATCGGTGTACGCCCCGGCGGCGTATTCCTCCGGAACAAACAGGTGGCGCGGCACAGCCAGCAAAGCTTCGAGCAGGCGCGGCGAGCCGATGCCGCGCTCGCGGATCTGCTGCTCCACCATCGAGCGGCGCTGCTCCAGGAACTCCTCGGCCAGCTTTCCGCCAGCGCCGGCTGGGTTGCTCGGAGTGGCCTTTTCGTCTCTCATCTTGGCCGGGCCCGCTTAGGCCGGCTGCAGGTGCCGCTCCCAGGCGCGCGTCGTGAGGATCTCTTCGATTTGCGCGAGCGCAAAATCAATTTCGTCGTCGCGATTATAGAAGTGCGGAGAGAGTCGCACGCCGGCCTGCGGCCGGTAGTCCACCAGGATGTCCCGCGCCAGCAGCTCGCGAGCGACTTCGCGCGCATGCGGGCAATCCACCGAAACCGTGCCGGCACGCTCGGCAGCTTCGGCGGGAGTATGGACCCGCCAGCCGCGAGCGAGCGCGCCCTCAATCAGCCGCTTGGTCTGCCGCACGGACTTTGCTCGGATGCGCTCGATTCCGGCCTGGCGGAGGATCTCCAGCCCCGGCTGGCAGGCGTAGAGCGCTGGAATGTGTGGCGTGCCGTTCAATTAGCGGAAGGCGTCGTCCCGGCGGTCAATGGGTCCGATCTCGAACTCGAACGGCCGCTTGTGCGCAAGCCACCCGGTGAGGGCGGGCTCGAAATGGGCGCGCAGGTCGGACCGCACGTAGAGATAGCCCACGCCGGGCCCGCCGCAGAGCCACTTCAGCACCCCGCCGACGGCGAAATCGCAGCCAAGCGCGCGGAGGTCGAGCGGGACTGTGCCCGCCGCCTGGAAAACGTCGAGGATGACGTGCGCGCCGACGCGGTGCGCGCGCTCGATGATAGCGCGCGCGTCCAAAATGCAAGCGCTGCGGAAGAGCACGTGGGAGATCGGCACCAGCAGCGTCTGCTCGTCAATCGCCTCCAGAAGCTTCTCGAGCGGGATGCGGATGCCGTCGTGGCTCTTGACGATTTCGATGCGCGCGCCGCGGCGATGCTGTTCCTGATAAAAATAAAGGATGGACGGGAATTCCATGTCCACCAGCACGACTTTGTTCCGAGGGCCGCGAAAATCAAAGCAGGAGGCGATAATTCCCTGCGCCAGGGTGACGTTCTGGTGGAGCGAGATGTCGCCCGGCACCGCGCCCACCAACGCCCCGATGCGGTCGCCGACGCTGACGGCCATCTCCCACCAGCCCTCTTCCCAGGCGCGCACGCCGCGGGTGGCCCAGGCGTCGGCGTAATCTTTCATCCGGTCGTACACGCCGCGGGGCATGGCCCCCAGCGAGTTGCTGATCATGTACGTGGAGCGAGCGAGGATGGGAAACTCGTCGCGCCACTTCAGCAGTTCGTCCATCGTCTCTTCGCCGCCACCTAGGCAGTGCGGCGCCGCAGAGTCACCCAGAGAAGGTAGCACAGCGAGATAAACACAAGCCACGGCAAACCCGCCACGAGCGTGATGCGCATTCCGGGGATCCACCAGGTCGAGACCAGCACGGCCGAGAGTGCCAGCAGCCCTCCGAGCGAGCTCCACGGCCCCCGCGGAGCAAAGCGCAGCGGCGCAAAGCCATTCACCGCGCCCCGATAGTGCCGGCGAAACGCCAAGTGCGTCACAAAAATCATCATCCAGACAAACAGGCCGCCGAAAAACGCCGCGCCGAGCATGTAGAGGTACGCCGTCTCGCGGTAGCGCAGGTCGAGCAGCAGCGCCGCGACCATGCCGCCGCTCGAAACCGCAAGCGCCGCGACTGGCGTGCCCTGGCGAGTCAGCCGCCCGAGCGCCGCGGGAGCATAGCCGCCTCGCGCGAGAGAAAAAATCATACGGGCGGTGAGGTAGAGGTTGCAGTTCACGCTAGAGAGCGCCGCTGTCAGCACCACGAAATTCATCACCGCGGCCGCTGCCGGGATGCCAACCGTCTGAAAGACATGCACGAACGGGCTTTGGGCCAGGCCCGCCTGCTCCCAGGGCATCACACCGACCAGCACCGCGACGCCGCCGATGTAAAAGATGGCCAGGCGCAGGAGCGTCCGGCGCAGCGCCCGCGGCACGGTCGTCTCCGGATGCTCGGCTTCACCGGCAGTCACCGCAATGATCTCGATGCCGAGATAGCTGAAAATGGCCATGGCGATGCCGAGGCCCACGCCCAGCCAGCCGTGGGGCAGAAAGCCGCCATGCGCCGTATAATTTGCCGCGCCCAGAGACTTGAACCCGATCCCCAGCAGCAGCGCCGCGCCCAGAATCAAAAACAGTACGATGGTCACCACCTTGATCAGCGCAAACCAGTATTCAAACCAGCCGAAGCTCGCCACGCTGCGCGCGTTGACGTACACCAGCGCTGCGGAAAACGCGGCGATCCACACCCACGCCGGCACGCCGGGAAACCAGTAGCGACAGTAGATCGCTGCGGCCACCACTTCGCTGCCGATGGCCACGACCTGCGCCAGCCAGTAGGAGTAGCGCATTACGAAGCCGGCCCAGGGGTGCAGGTACATCTCGGCGTAAACCCCGAACGAGCCCGCCACCGGATGCGCCACGGCCATCTCCGCCAGCGCCCACATCAGCGCCAGCGCAATCAGCGCGCCCGCTGTGTAACTCAGGATCACGCCAGGGCCCGCCAGGCGCACCGAAATCGCGCTGCCGAGGAAAAGGCCGGTGCCGATGGCTCCGCCCAGCGCGATCATGGAGAGCTGCCGCGGCGTGAGATTTCTACGCAGGCCGGATTCGCGGTCGAGGACGGCGGCGTGGGCGGAGCCGGAGGGTGGTGTCGCGGCGATTGGAGGTGACTCGGGCGCAACCATGGTCGCAGTGGCCCGCCATCCTATCAGAATCACAGCTCCGCCATGGAGATCCGGCCGTGACGCGCGCCCGCGCATCGGCTAAGATGCCGGTGCAACTCTGCCATCGAAGAACCCGAAGGAGGATGCCTTGAAGTTGCGTGCCATTGTGAGCTTATCGCTAATCGCCATGTTACCGGCGCTGGTTCAGGCCGCACCGCAGCAAAAGACCGATCCCGCCAAGGAAGCAGCCATCCGGCGTCTGATCGAAATCACCGGCGGGAAGAAGATGATGGATCAGGTGGTTGCGCAAATGATGGCGCAATTAAGACCTGAGCTACTGAAAACCGCGCCGCCGGGCGCACGAGGTCAACAGATCGTCGAGACCTACCTCCAGAAATTTCAGGCACGAGCCAGCCGGGGAGAACTGATGGAGCAGATGATTCCCATCTACGACAAGTATTTCTCCCAGGCAGATATCGAGGGACTGATCCAATTCTATCAGTCTCCGCTGGGACAGCGTTTCCTGCAGGTCATGCCGCAGATTGTCGGCGAGTCCACCATGATCGGCATGCGCTGGGGCCAGAAAATCGTTCAGGAGGTCCAGCAGGAGATGGAAGCGGAATTCCCAGAGCTGAAGCAAGGGCAGAGACCCGCGCCTCCCCAGCCGTAGCCATGCCCGAGGAGGCGCACAGGCGGATCCGGTTTGACCGCAACGAGCTTTCCGGCGCCTTCGGCGACATCGGCACCGACTTCCCGCTGATTGTCGGAATGATCCTCATCGCCAAGCTCGACGCCGCGAGCGTGCTCGTGATGTTCGGCGCCATGCAACTGCTCACCGGCCTCCTCTACGGCCTGCCGATGCCGGCGCAGCCGCTCAAGGCCATGGCTGTGCTGGTGATCACGCAAAAGCTCACCGGCAACATCCTCTACGGCGGCGGCCTGGCGATCGGCATCACCATGTTCGTCCTAGCGGTCACCGGGCTGATTGATTGGCTCGCCCGGGCAGTGCCGAAAAGCGTCGTGCGCGGCATCCAGTTCGGCTTGGGAATGCAACTCGCCTTGCTGGCGGTAAGGGACTACGTGCCAGCCGACGGCCGCTCGGGCTACGCGCTGGCGGCCACGGCGTTTGTGCTGACGCTCTTCCTGCTCGGCAATCGCCGCTTTCCTCCGGCGCCGCTAGTCATCCTTCTGGGCGTGGCCTACGCCTTCACCTTCAAGCTTGACGCCGGCATGCTGGCCCGGAGCGCCGGCTTCCATCTGCCGCATCTTTACCGGCCATCGCTCGCCGATGTGCTGACCGGCTTTGTTGTGCTGACGCTGCCGCAACTGCCGCTCTCACTCGGCAACTCGGTTCTGGCGACACGGCAGATTGCCGCGGACCTTTTCCCACAGAAGCCCATCACCGTGCGCAAAATCAGCCTGACGTATTCCCTGATGAACCTTATCAACCCGTTTTTCGGCGGCGTGCCCACCTGCCACGGCTCGGGGGGTCTCGCCGGACACTACGCCTTCGGCGCGCGCACCGGCGGCTCGGTGATGATTTACGGCTCGATTTATCTGATCCTCGGCCTGTTCTTCAGCCAGGGCTTCCAGATGGCCATCCAAATTTTCCCCAAGCCGATCCTGGGCGTCATCCTGGCCTTTGAGGGGCTGGTGTTGATGCGGCTGGTCCGGGACATGGCGGCATCCAAAGCGAACTTCGCAGTGGTGCTGCTGGTAGGACTGATGTGCGTCGGACTGCCGTACGGCTACGTCTTGGGTCTAGTGGTCGGCACAGCGGTCGCCTACCTGCTGAACCGCCAGCTCACCGGCCTGGCGCAATAGCTCCAGTGCATCCTGCGCTTGCCCTGCCGGCAGAGCTTGCTTGAACAAGGATATGATGTGCTATTGCTCCTTCCCACGGGCCCGGGGCAGCCCGGTCTGCAAGGAAGCCTGACCGGCATCCGCTAGAAGAGACCGTTGCGCGGGAACCTCCCTTCCAGGGCACAGTTACGCGCACCATCGAGGATTTCTCTACTTGAAGCGTTTTTTGAATTTGACGTCGAGGCCGAAGGTGCCGTTCTGGTCGCGCAGGGCCACAATCGAGACACTCCGGCTGACGTTGTACTCCACCTGAATGACCTGCTGTTGTGTCGAAGTGACGTTGGTGATGTAGGTGATCACCAGGTCGCGGGTCACTTGCTGCTCGATGGTGATACGCGCCGCGGCGTTCTGTTCGGTGCCGGTGCCGGCCAGGAACGGGTCCACGCGAAATCGGCTGATACCGAACAGGCGCTCCAGGCGTCCGCCAAGCTGGCTGGAGATCGCTTCCGAGAGCAATGCGTTCGCGCCCGGCGATTGCCCTGCCGCGGACGAGCGCAACTGGCTTTCCTGGCCAGTGCGGCCCAGGGCCAGCAGCATGATGATGTCGCTCGCAGGCAGGGGCGGATCGGAGCGGTATGCAAGAGTCAGCTTACTCGCCGGCCCGTTGAAATTCAGCGTGACCTCATATTGCCGGATGGTGGTTGCAGCCTCGACGTTCAGCACTGGGTCCAAGCGGAAGGGATTGGCGAAGTTGATGTCGCCGCGGGTGAGCTGGTAACGGTTGCCGCGAAAGGTCATCTCGCCGGCCAGCAGGTGGATGTGTCCGAGCAGGATGGGATGCTCCCAGGTGCCGCGGACCCGCAGACTGGCTTCGCTCTCAAACCGCGCCCCGGGCCATTCCATGCGCGCGTCAGGGCTGGAGACCGCCTCGATATCGAACTGCAGAGTGCGCAGGAAGCGTGACGTGGTGCTGGGAGCGCGCACGGGCTCCTTTGACGCGACGATCAGCGACGCCAAGTCGAACCCCTGCGCCATCAGCAGCCGCTCGACCAGCACGCGCCCCGACAAAGACCCCGACTGCGTCGTCCCGGAAAGCCGCAGCGTCCCCCCCGCCAGCCAGCTCATGCCTTCCGGATAGCGGATGCGGACCCGCGCCGTGCGGGCCGTCAGGTCGTAGCGCAACGGCCCGTCGCCGTAAGTCGCTGAGCCGCTGAGCAGTAGTTGGCCCCCGCCGGTCTCTGCCGTGACGTTCTCGAACAGCAGTCGGCTGCTGTCGAACACAAATTCACCGGTTACCCGGCTCAACCCGGCGGGAAATTCGCCGTAGTTGGCCGCTGCATTCTCCACGCGCACATTCCCGGTGATGCGCGGGCTTGAAAACGTGCCTTCGACCGCGGCGTTCACCTGTGCCGGCCCGCGGGCCTCCAGACCCGGCAGGAATCCGCCGGCCAGGCGGAGGTTGACCGTGCCGGCGAGGTTGAAGCCCAACCGGCGATCGCCGGCGAAGCGCGCAAAGCCGGAGAGATGGAAATCAGTGTCGGTCCCACGAAGGTTGGCCTGTTCGACGCGCACTTCGTCGCGGCGGTAGGCGATACGCAGCGGCCCCACGTTCTCGAGCTTGACGTACTGGTAATCGAAGACCAGCCTCGAGATATTCGCCTGGACGACAATCGTTTCTGGACGAGCCAGTGCACCGCTGATCTGAAAGCGTCCATCCACGCTGCTGTGGCCGGTAAGTGCGGTCAAGTGCAGCGCGGTTTGGATGAACGGGTCGAGGTCAATGCCCTCCACGGTGGCCTCGCCCTGCAGCGGGTATTCTCCGCCCAGTGACAGGTCAAGTTGGCCCTGCAAGCGGCCGGATGACATCGCCGAGTTGAGGTCCAGGTGCACCTGACGGCCGTCGGAGCGAAGGCGCCCCTCAAAGCTGCCCAGCACCTCCTTGCCCACACGCAGATCCACCAGGCGCAGCGTGCCTTGCGAGACCGGCGCATTCAGCGTGCCTTGGCCGCTGACTTGAAAGCTCAACTGGCCGCCCAGCGGCAGCCGGGCCGTCTGGATGCGCTCGATCCCCTCCAGCGGGATGACGGCGCCGGTCAGATCGAAAGCGATCTGCTGGTCCGGCCTGCGGTAGAGGAAGTTTCCGGTGAGCACGCCGGGCGCCCGGCTCTGCGGCGTGGCCGGGAGCGTGCGCAATTGGGCGTTGGCGATACGGATTTCGTTTTGGCGCAGGATGATCTGGCCGCGGAAGCGGTCGAACCGATAGCCCCACGCGTCCACCTCGGCGACATCGAACAGCCCGGTCAATTCCGGTTCTGCCCGCGTGCCCCGCCCGTGAAACTGTCCGGTCAGCAGGCCGCGTGCCGGGTAGGACCAGCCGAGCAGTGCCTGCAATTCATCGGTCGGGGCGCGGTCCAGGTTGGCTTCCAGACTCCAGCGGCTCTCCGGATCGAAGTTCCAGTGGTCGAGCTCGAGCCACAGCTCGAGTTCCGCCGCGGAGCGGCCGCGCCGGGCGCGCCCGCGCACCAGCCGAAACTCATCGGGGGAATACGTGACGTCGCCTTCCACTTCGTCCCAGTAGAACTCGCCGTAACGCGCCTCGAAACCCTTGACGTGGCCGGTAAACGTTGGCCCTTCGAGCGGGCCCAGCACGCGGCCCTGCCAGGAGCCGCGGCCGGTGATGCGCTTGGGCTCCGCGTCCGCCCCCCGAAGACGGTTGATAAAGTCGTCCCAGGGCTCGACCTCCCGCGCTTCCACCTTCGCCTCGAGCGCCGAATCGCGGACGCCCAGCACGCCGCTGAACTCCAGTTGGCTCGATGGCGTGATGATCTCGCTCGGCTGGAGCTCCACTTCACGGCGGTTCATCACGTAGTGGTAGCCGATGCGAGCTGAAGCGGAGACCTCTCCCGCATGCGGCACCGCGGTGGGAGCCCAGAGCGACAGCCCGCGGGACTCCATCTGTCTGAAGTCCGCGATCCACGTGGTCACTGAGTTGACGTCCACGCTCGCGTTCCAGTGCAGCGTGGCCACCGGGAAGGTCCTGTTATTGACCGCCGCCAGAATTGTGGCCAGGCTCATGCCGTGGGCATGGGTCTCGGCGCGGAACTGCAAGCCCTTGAAGGCTAGGTTGACGCGGCCCTGGACGACTCCGCCCAGCGCCCGCGCTTCGAAGTCGGGCACTTCGAGCGTGCGGCTGTCCGCGGCGTAGCTGCCGCGGCTCTCCATGCCGCCGCTGTGGAACCACTGGTAGGTCATGGCTACTTCGCGCGCCGCATAGCGCCCGCGCACGCTGAGTTGTTCCCGGGCATAGCGGCCCTCGCCGGAGAACTCCACCTCGCCGCGGGGGGTGTTGGGCTTGCGCAGGATTTCGCGAATGTCGGCCAGGTTCAGCCGACCGCGGTAGCGGAAATCCCACTCCGGCTGGACAAAGCTCTTCAATGTGATCTGGGCATCGAGGTCGGAGTGCGGCAGCTTCCAGCGGAGCTGGTCCACCGCAAAGGCACCGCGCTCGAGCGTGAACTTCAGCGCGACATCAGAAGGGAACGGGATGTAGCGGCGCGCCGCCAGGATCATCTGTTGCCAGCTCAACTGGCCTGTGTAGAACTCTCTGCCGGCAGCAGGGACGTGAAAATCGAGCGCGAAGCTGAACTGGCCGCCCTCGGCCACCAGCGGCACGCGCACGTCGTTGTAGAGGATGGCGCCGTCGTTCAGCCGCATTTGCCGGACAGCCAGCTCGAAGATGCGCTCGCGAATGGGACGCTTCGGCGTGCTGGTGGTTTTTGGGGCGGGCACGTTGCTCTGCCCATCGGCCTCGATGCGGATGTGTACGGCAGGGTGGTCCACACGCAATTCGTTCAAGGAAATCTTGCGGCGCAGGATTGAATCCACGCGAAAGTCCACCAGCAGTTCGTCCGCATGGAAAAGCGGAGGGGTGCGCTCGGGCTCAAGCCCGTGAATGCTCAAGTCCGTGACCTGAAAGCGCAAACGGAGCAGGCGGAAGCGAAAATCGCCTAACTCGACCCGCCCGCCGGTCAACTTTTCAAGCTGGGCGACAAAGGCGCGGCGCGCCCAGCGGTCGGCCAGGCCCGTCCAAATCGCCAGACACGCCGCCAGCAGCACCACCAGCACGGCAAGCCCAGCGAACTTGAGCCCGCGCTTCAGCTTTTTTCGCAACGGTGTCATCATCTTCGTCGGCACCGGAGACGTCATTGGCCGTCGCCCGGCGTGTGGAACTCGATTCGGAGCCGCGAGCGCGTTTCCTCGAGCCACTGCGCTGAGCGCCGGCTGATTTCGGCCTGGACGAGCAGCTCGCGGATCTGGTCCTGCACGGTTTCAAGCGCCGGCGCCGCTTGCCCCTTTGCGGCCATCGGGGGTACCAGTTGCTCGCGATAGTATTTCTCGATGGCGCCGGCGTCCACCTGCACTGCCGGCCGAAACTTGTAGTCGAGGTAGCGGCCCAGATAGATCTGCCGCCCCATCAGACGCCGCACGGCCGCTGCGGGAAGCCCGAGCTGCTGCAATCGCTCGCGGTAAGCCTCGGGCGAGGCAAATTGACGCCCCAGCCGCTCGATCTCGCGGTTCACCTCGGCCTCGATTGGCAGCGGATAGTGCGCCGCGGTAGCTTCCGTACTCACAATCCACTGCTCGATGAGCTGCGCGAGCAGGCGGTCGTCGCTGGCCGCGTGCCCTTCGACCAGTTGCTGATAGCGGCCGAGCTCGCGCACCTCGCTCAGCGTGATGATGTCGTCCTCGATGTGCGCCACAATGCGGTCCACCACCTGTTGCGCCGGGCCCGCAGCGGCAGCCAGCAATACTTGCCCGGCCAGCAGCACGAGGAATGGGCGCACGGGTCGCATCAGAATACCGATCCCAGATTGAAGGAAAACTGGAACCGCGGCAACCTTGCACAGGGCGACGTTACCGGAGGTATCGGCGAACCGTTCGGGCACGACTCTGTCCCGCCCGGAACAAAAAACCGCGGGGAATTGAGCTGGTAGGCCAGGTCCACGCGCACCGGCCCGATGGGCGTGCCGTAACGAAACCCGAAGCCGATCGTGTGCGACAAGTAGTTCAAATCGCCCGCCGAAGGCGGAGTCAGCCGCAGGTTGATGCGGCGGACGCTGGTGAAGACGTTCCCCACATCATAGAACAGCGCGCCGCCGAGCCGGTTGCCCACAATTGGCAGCCGCATCGGAAAGCGCAACTCCTGGTTAAAAATGAGCATGGCCAGCCCGCCGACGGGAAAACCCGTGACCCTATCCCGCGGGCCCGCCTGGTTCAGCCCGAAGCCGCGCAGCGAAGTGCCACCGCCGGCAAAAAAGCGCTCCGGCAGCGGGATGTTGACGAGCGAACTTCCGCCGAACGGCCGCTCCATGCCGAAGCGCGAAGAGCGCGCAAGGAAGAACCGGCGACTGAGCGGATGGTAACTGGAGTTCTGGAAGAAAAATCGCAAGAAGGTGGCGCTCGAGCCGATGGGGCGTCCGGCAACGCTGAAGTCCACGTTATTGAAGTCGCCACGTGTGGCGTCGGCGGGATTGTCGCGCCGCTCGCGGAACCACGTTGCCCCGAACAGTGACACGCGCGTCGGTTGATTGAAGAGCTGAACCTGCTCCGGCGGAATGCGGAGCGAACTCACCAGCACACGCCGGAACGAATAGCGGTAGAGCAGCGAGGTCACCGGCGAAACGCGCTGGGCGAGCTGCAAAGTGCCCTCAAAGCGCGTGGAGGTGAAGGTATTGATGTCGTTGCTCTTGTCGGCTAGGGCGGTAAATTGGAGGCTGAGCGCCGGCCGCCCGAAATAATTCGGCACCGTGTAACTCACGAGCGCCCGGCCCTGCAAAGTGCTGGCGCGCACCTTGAACGACAGGGTGTCGGCGCGCCCGGTGAGGTTGGCCTTGGTGATTTCGAAGAGGACCCGCGGGCTGGCGCGGAATTGACCGTTCACCGGGTTGCTGGTGCTCCCTAGCCGCTGCGCCTCGATGCCGAAGCCGTAGCCAATGGTGTAGCGCTTGGCTTCCTCGACCAGCACCGCCAGGGTCTTCGCGGTATCGCTGCCGGTCGGATTCTGCGGCGCAATCGAGACGCGGCTGAAGATGCCCAAATTGTAGAGCCGCCTCTGCGTCTCCACCACATCGCCCTCGCGCAGCGGCCCGCCCGGCTTCACTTGCACTTCCCGTTCCACGACGTGATGCCGGGTGTGCTCGTAGCCGCCGAGCAGCACTCGCGCCACGGTCTCCTGTGGCCCTTCAACGATGCGATAGATGAGCCGCACGCGCGGGAAATCCTCGGGGCTGCTGCCGCCCGGCGAACCGATGCCGGCCAGTTCTTCCACGGTGGCAGTGAAGCGCGCCTCGGGGAAGCCTTCGTTGTAGTAGAACGCCAGAATGTTGTCACGGTCGCCGGAGACGTCAAATTCGGAATAGGGCTGCCCGGCGGTCGAGCCGATCACCGCGAGCAGCTCGTCGTCGCGGAGCACCCGGTTTCCTTCCAGCTTCAGCTCGGCTACGCGCGTCTGCGCGCCCTCGGTGATGTGGAAGCGAACGAACACGTCGCCTGCCTTGCCGCGATAGTCGTCCAGCAGCTCGGTGCGGACATCGGCTTCGCGGAAGCCGTTGGCGACGTAAAGCTCACGGATGGACGCACCATCGTCCTGCGCCTGGCGGCGGCTGAAATGCCCGCGGGACGCAAACGCGGCGCGCTGCAGGTGCAACCGGCTGCGCAGCAGTTCCGCGGTGAAGTAGTGGTTGCCGTCGAAAGCGATGCCCAGCAGGCGATGCAGAGTGCCGCGGTGGATCTGATAGGTGATCACTTCCTCGGCCGTCTGAGCGCCGTGCTTGCCCTCCTGGGCAGGAGCCTCGGCGGTGGAGTAGCTCACGTCCACGTCAAAATAGCCCTGGCGCTCGAGGTAATCCCGGAGGGTGCGGCGGCCCTCCTGCAAAAGATCCTCGTCCACCGCGCCTTCCTGGTAGATCGGCAGGAGCTTGCGCAGCTCTTTCGCGGGAATCTTTGCGCCGGCGACCTCAACGCGCACCCGGGGCCCGGCGGTGACTTCCATTTCGAGCGGAAGGGCATTCGATTTCGCGTCGTAGTCCCCGCGGTGGATGGTGACGCGCGCGCCCAGACGATCTTTACTCACCAGGAGGCGGCGGATGCGACCGGAGGCGTGTCGCAGGCGCGCTGAGGTGACTTCCTGGCCCGGCTTGAGCTTCGACCGGCCAAGTAAGTCCACATCAGGGAGCTCGGTGAGATTGCGGAGCGTGAGCACGCCCAGACGCGCCCGCGGCCCGGGCACAACGCGCACGGTGATGTCCATCTGGCGCGTGTCCGGATGGGGCGAAAGTTCGTAAGAAAGCTGCGCCTGGTAAAACCCTTCCTCCCGCAAGGTCTGCTGGAGTCGCTCGAGCGCCTCCTTCAGCGCGCTCTCGCGAAACGCCTCGCCCAGTCCCAGACGCAGCGAAGCAAGCGCTAGCGGCTCGCCGGGCGGTTGGAGCAGCCCGTTGATACGCACCAGATTCACAAAGAAGTTCCGCTGAACGATGAATTCGAGTCGCACGCCGCCCGCCACCTCGCTGGTCTCCGCGCGCAGATCCGCGTAGCGGCCAGTGCGGTAGAGCTGCCGCAAGCTCTGGCGCACGGTTTCCGAGTCGAGCGGCTGGCCGGGCTGCAGCGGGAGATTTGGAGGATTCTCCTCCAGAACCTCACCGGTTTCGGCGACTACGCGGATGGCAACGACGCGCTGGCTCTCAGTTTGTGCGGGCGGCGTGCTCGGGGCGGGTGAGACCGGCGCCTGCGCGCGCGCAGCGATGGCGGCCAGACACAATGCTGCCGTCCAGATTGCCATCGGCCTTGAGGCGCGAAAATAACTCCGCATCATTGCCCACAGTAGGACGAAAGGTTAGCACAGCCCCGTTGCCCGTCCAGCGCAGATTCTTCCGCGGCGCTTCCAGCGCGCCGAGCCGAAAATGGCGCTATCATGGGGAGCAGAGGTGCGTGAGCGCCCGATTGCCGCTGCCCGAATCTTGCGGCTCGCTCGACCCGAGATGGACTCGAAGCTTTGCGGGAAATATTCCCGCCAGATCCTGTTCGCCGAAATCGGCGAGGCCGGACAGCAGCGCCTGCTCGGGGAGCGAGCGGTGTTGGTGGGCTGCGGCGCGCTGGGGACTTCGGCCGCCAACTTGCTGGTGCGCGCTGGCCTCGGGCGGCTCCGCATCATTGACCGTGACTTCGTCGAGGCGTCGAACCTGCAGCGCCAGACGTTGTTCGAGGAAGCCGACGCCCGCGAAGCCCTGCCCAAGGCGATTGCGGCCGAGCGCCGGCTGCGCGCCGTCAACGCCGATGCCGCGGTCGAAGGCGTGGTCGCCGATCTCGATCCGCGCAACGCGGAGGAGCTGCTCGCCGGCTTCTCCGTTGTGATTGACGGCACCGACAACTTCGAGACGCGTTTCCTGCTCAACGACGTCGCAGTGAAGCTCGGCGTGCCATGGATCTACGCCGCGGTGGTATCCAGTTACGGCGTAACGATGACGGTTCTGCCGGAGGAAACGGCGTGCCTGGCCTGCCTGCTTGAGACCCCCGCCGGGCCGGGCCTGGAAGAAACCTGCGACACCGTGGGCGTGCTCGGCGCAGCGGCCGGCGTAATCGCTTCGCTCCAGGCAGCCGAAGCGATCAAGCTGCTGGTGGGCAAGCGCGAAGCCCTGCACGGACGGTTGGTTTCCATTGACGTTTGGTCAACCCGCTTCCAGGCCATCGGCGTGGCGCGTAACCCGGAATGTCGCGCCTGCGCCCATCGTGAGTTTCGCTACCTCGAAGGCGAAGCCCAGCCGCGCCTGACGCTGTGCGGCCGCGATTCGGTGCAGATCCACGAGCGGGGCCGGCACCTGGACCTTGCGGCGCTCGGTCTGCGTCTCAAGCCTGCGGTGGCCGAGGTGCGCAACAACGATTTCCTGCTGCGCTTCCGTGTGCCGCCCTACGAGCTGACCGTGTTCGCCGACGGACGCGCCATCATCAAGGGCACGCGCGATCCCGGCGTGGCGCGCTCGCTTTACGCCCGTTACATCGGCGCTTGACGACTCAAACCTCGCAGGTGTTCTTTGAATGCAGGCGGCTGAGGCGCTGGCCGAGCGCCTGCAGTTCGGCTTCGCCGAGCGCCGCCTCGATTCGCGGGAATATTTCGCTCTCTTCAAAGCGGATGTGGTCGTGGAGGGCGCGGGAGAGTGCCGCGATACCTTCTTCCGTTACGACGCGGGATTCGAGCGATGCCTTAAGCTGTTGGATTCGGCCGCGGATCTCGGCGTGCTCCCCCAGCATCCGCAGCACCCCGGCATCCTAATTGTGCCGCGTGTGCGGAGCGTAGGTGGGCAGCAGGATTTCTTCCTCTTCCCGAAAGTGCTGCTCGCCGGTCTTTTTCCGGAAGCGAAGGAACATCTGCGCCGCCTGCTGCATCGCCGTGACGCGCCGGACCGAAGGTGCCTGCGTTGCCCGGCGCATCAGCAGCGCCTGGGTCAGAGCGAAGTGGTGATGCTGGCTGAGAGCGTGCAGGCCGGGATGGCGTTTCATTTGCGGGTCGCGGCGGGCTGGCTGCTCCCAGGAGCGATCCTGGAGAAGTCGCTGTTCCGTTGATTAAACTTCATATGGAGCGACCGGATCAAGACCCGGCCATCCAGATAGCCGTCTGCAAAAGTGAGCATCCAGGCCGTTTCGTCCACCTTGGTCTGCTCAACCCTCAGGAGGAACTTGCGCACCGAAGCCAGCAAGCCGCCCCAGGCCGAAACATTTTCCGCCAGGTGCGCTTCCGCACGGGAAACCTCGTAGTCCTGCTCGTCAATCCAGAGTCGGCCGGCAACTTTGTTCAACAGCCGATCGATCCGCCGCTTGACCGGCAGGTCCTTGCTGCGGGGCTCGAAGCTCAGCACATACGCCGGACGGCCATTGACTCTCTCGCGGCCGGTGAGAACGGACCTGTACTTGCTGATCAGCGCTTCATCTATCTCGATATCTTCCTCCTCTTTCTTCATCGATTCGCCCTTGCGCTTTCTTTCCGCCAGGCGCTCGCGGAATTTCCGCTCATGCTCCTGCTCGAGCTTTGCATCTTTCTCTGTAAGAGGTTTCCCGTCCTTCTGGATCAGGCGCGCATAGGGCTCGCCGTCGATGGGAAAGACCTGGAGCAGGCGTTCGACATGGCGCTTCACGTTTTCTTTCGAGTCGAGCTCATCGACAGTGGTGCGCTGCGTGTAGGTATACTTCGCATCGAATTTTTGCTCCTCGACCCATTTGGCGCGCTCGATCACTCTCTTGAGAATCTCCTCGGCTCGCGGCAGGCCAGTAGTGCTCGGAGGTGCGCTGGATGGCGCGGAACCCTGCGGGAACAGGCTCGACGCCCCCGCAAGGAAAAGCCCCGCGCACAAGCCAGCCATCCCGGCCCGCGTCGCAGAGGGTCGGTCTGGCGCCACCGCCGCTGTGTTTCCGCCGTGCGACCCAGCCAACCGGACCTCCAAGACGAATTCTCTCCCTCGAGAGCTGCACGGGCCGGAGTCCGCCGGATCAGCCTGTTAGCGGGCGACGCCGCGACCAGGCGATTGGCGGAGCGCGGCGCGGTCGAGGTTCTCGCGCAGGTTCATCAGGGTGAGGAAGGTGTTCAGGATGCGCGCCTTCATTTCGTCGGCCAGGTGCAGGCCGCTGGTGGCGACACGCGCCAGCAGTTCACCGTGGTCGGAGATAAACTGGATGATCTCGACCTGCCTTGCATGAGGGGCTTTACCCAGGGCAGTCTCGCGACGCATCTCCGCGCAAGCCTGCTCCACGCTCAGCGTGAAGTGTAGCACGCAGAGCTTCTCCGAATCGAGCGCCGCGGGTGATGTGAACTTGCAACCCGGCGCGCTGCAGGGAGTGGGCATAAAGCTTATCCAGGGTGCTCTTCGATTGTTAGCACTCTCGCGCTGAGAAATCCACCCCAGCCGAGGTAGGTGTCGCCAATCTGCAATGTGGGCTTGTCTATTCAGACTTGTGGTGAATACAGTCGAACCAGGCGGGGCCCTTGTTTCTGCCGCCTGGCTACCAGAGAGCCTCTACACTTCCGCGAGCGCGGCCTCAGGTCGCGCGGTTTGAAAGTCCCTTACTGCTCCGCCGGGAGGTAGACGTGGGCGGGAGCGGTCATGCGCACGCCGGGGAGTTCGGTGGTGACCTGAATGCGCCGCCTCTCGAATCACAGCAATATCATGGCTTCCAAATCATCTTCCGAGGAGTTTCCCTTCGCAAGCGCCTGTGCTAGACTGACACAGCAAGGGCAAGTCACCGACTCGTGCCATCTTTCCCGAATGAGGCCATCCAAATGTCCGGGCATTCCAAATGGGCCACGATAAAGCATAAGAAGGCGGCCACCGATGCCAAGCGCGGTCGGGCTTTCACCAAGGTGATCCGCGAAATCACCATCGCGGCCCGGGTCGGCGGCGGCGATCCCGACTCTAACCCTCGACTGCGCACGGCCATTGCCGCCGCCAAGGCCGAAAACATGCCCAACGACAACGTCGAGCGCGCCATTCTGCGCGGCACCGGGCAGCTCGAGGGCGAGGAGTACGAAGAGGTGTATTTCGAGGGGTACGGTCCCGGAGGCGTAGGGATGCTGGTGCAGGTGGTCACCAGCAATCGCAACCGCGTGGTCAGCGAGATCCGCCACCTGATGAGCAAGCACGGTGGAAACATGGCCGAAGCCGGCAGCGTCGGCTGGATGTTCCACCGCAAGGGCGATATCGTCGTGCCAAAGGAGCAGGCCAGCGAAGACAAGATGCTCAATATCGTGCTCGAAGCCGGCGCCGAGGACCTCCGCGACGACGGCCTGGCCTGGGAAGTGATCACGCCGCCCGAGGCGTTTGAAGCGGTTCGCAACGCCCTGATGAAGGCAGGCATCACGCCCGCCTCGGCGGCGCTCGCCATGGTGCCGCAGAACTACGTCAAGTTGACCGGCGCGCCGGCGCAGCAGATGCTCAAGCTGGTGGAAGCGCTCGAGGACCACGACGACGTCCAGCAGGTCTACGCCAATTTCGACATCGACGAAAAAGAGATCCAGGCGGTGATGGCCGCCGGCTAGTTGCCCGCCTTCTTCCCGGTCACCCTCGAGGCAGTATCCGTCGCGCTGAGCCCGCTTCTGCGGGCCAAGCATCCCTCTGAAGGATTCTTCGTTCCCATCCCGCAGTAGCGAGACGGACTCGGAATGACGAGGCCTGCCGGCGAGCCGCGGATCGCACATCCCTTAAAAAAATAGTGGCGGCGCTTTTTTAACTCAACGTAAACTGTTCCCGCTCGAGCCCCCCGGCGATGACCACTTTGGCCCCACAGGATGCCGCACCGAGACCCGGTGCGCAGCGCAAGCGCCTGCGCGTGCTCGGCATTGACCCGGCCGCAACGGGCCCGACCGGCTATGGCGTCGTGGAGACCGACGGCCGGGGCTGCCGGATGCTGCGCTTCGGGGCACTCGGCGCGCGCCGCCCCGGAGACTTCCCCGCTCGCCTGCGCGAGATCCACGCTCTAATTCTGGAACTCATCGAAGAGTACGCGCCCGACAGCCTGGCGGTGGAATCGGTCTTCACCGCGCTGAATATCAAGACGGCATTGCGCCTGGCTGAGGTTCGCGGCGTGGTGATGTTGGCCGCGGCGCAGGGCAACGTGCCGGTGCACAGCTATTCGCCGCGAGAGGTGAAGGCCAGCGTGGCTGGCTACGGCCATGCCAGCAAGCAACAGATGCAATTGATGGTGCGCGCCCTGCTGGGGATGGCCCAGACGCCCGAGCCCTCCGACGCCGCCGACGCCCTGGCCGTCGCGCTCTGCCACATCCAGACCGCGAGGGCCCGCGCTCGCTGGGCCGCTGCAGACGGCTGCCGCCCCGGCAAGTCAGCGTCGCACAGCCGTCCGGCCGCGGCGCGCATCCCAGTTTTGCGATGAGCCCTCGACGACGGCGCCTCCGGCGGGCACTGCTTTCTCTGTTGCCGTTGCTTCCGATATTTTCTCTACCTATTTTTTCGGCGGAGACCGCCGCCCTCACCTACCGCCGCATCTTCAAGTCCAGCTTGCCAGAGTTCATCGAGATCAAGCTCGGCGACGGCGGCACCGGCACCTATGACATCCGGCAGCTTAACGAGACGCCCAACCCGCAGCCATTCGAGGTGGGCGCGCCGTTGCGGGAAAAGATCTTTGACCTGGCCGCCCGGCTCAACTATTTCCGCGACCTCCAACTCGATCTGCGCCGCCGCATCGCCAACCTCGGCGAGAAGACCTTCCGCTACGAGCGGGGCGCGGAGTTTCACGAGGTCAGCTTCAACTATACGATTAATGCCGCCGCCAACCAGTTGATGCAGATTTTCGAGGGGCTGGCCCGCCAGCAAGAACACCTGGTCAAACTGCAGCGCCGCATGCGCTACGACCGTCTGGGGGTCAACGAGGCCCTGCTCTTGTTCGAGGCTGACCTGAACCGCAAGATTCTGCCGGAGCCGGAGCGCCTGCTGCCCGTGCTCGAGCAGATTGCCAACGACCCGCGAGTGGTCGAAATCGCCCGGCAGCGGGCGCGCACCCTGGCCGAGCGCATCCGCAATCCCCGGGGGCGCTGAAGCGGACCGTCAGCATTCGCCTTGACGCCACCCCCCAGCGGGCGGACAATGCTTTCGACCAGATAGGCGCAACCCCGGCGCCTTCCCGCACATCGTATAGCTAGGGATAGTCCCCGAAGGGGGGCTTATGAACCGCAACTCCTTGAGTCTCCTGATGATTCTGGCCCTGGTGGGCCTTGTTGTCGCGATATCGCCCGCCGCATCGGCCGATGACTACACCTATGCCCGAGTCGTGCGTCTGAGTCTGGTGGACGGCGATGTCCAAGTCGCCCGTCCTCGCGCCGAGAACGACAACCAAAGCAAGGACTCGAGCTGGGAGCAGGCGGTCGTCAACCTGCCCATCCAGCAGGGGTACAGCGTGGCCACCGGGCAGGGCCGCGCCGAGATTGAGTTTGAAAACGGAGCCACGGCGCGCCTGGCCGAAAATTCGCTGTTGCAATTCACCGAGCTGGCACTCTCAAACGGCGGCCGCATCACCCGGCTTACTCTGACGCAAGGCACCGCGACTTTCTACGCCAATTTGCAGCGGGACGATTCCTTCGTTGTGGCCTCACCTCACCTACAGGTGGTGATCCCCGGGAACGCCCGCTTCCGTCTGGATGTCGCAGACGACAGCACCGCGGTGAGCGCTCTCAAGGGCGACGTCGAGGTGGACTCACGCGCCGGCACCAACCGCCTGACCAAGGGCCGCGAGCTGACCTATCGCACCAGCGATCCGGATAGGGTCGCAATCGATCGCATCTCCAAATCGGATGACTGGGACCGCTGGGTTGCCGACCGCGACGAAGTGATTCACACCGGCAACACCGCTGCGCTCCAATATGTCAGCGCGCCGTACAGTTACGGCCTGTCGGATCTGAGCAGCTATGGCAGTTGGACTTCGTTCGACGCCTACGGCAATTGCTGGCGGCCCTTCGGTGTCGGTTTTGGATGGTCTCCTTTCTCCGTCGGCCGCTGGGGATTTTTCCCCGGCCTCGGCTGGACCTGGATCAGCTCCGAACCCTGGGGGTGGCTGCCCTACCACTTCGGCCGCTGGGTTTTTTCGCCGAGCTTGGGCTGGCTCTGGGTTCCCGGATTCCGGCAGCGCTGGCATCCGGGGCCGGTGAACTGGGTACGTGTGGGCGACCGCATCGGCTGGGTGCCTATGCATCCCATCGACCGTGCCGGCCGGAATCCGGTAAACATTCAGCACGGAGTCATCCTCACCGGCTCGAGGGGGCTCACTGGCGCTGACGGGTTCGAGCGCCGGATGATCGGCCGGGGTGAAGAGATCGAAGTGCTTCGCCATCTGCCGCCGGCCTTCACCGGGGCTCCACAGAAAGGCTCGAACAGGGCAGGCGGGCCGCCCACGGGAGGGCCTGCGGGAAGGGACAGCGACCAGCGGAGCATCGTGTTCGACCCCAAAGATCGCAAGTTCGTGAACACTCCGTCGGCTGGCCCGGGCGGCCCCGCACCGACCGGCGACAACGGGCCGCCGCGCCCGATACCCGCAGGGTCATCACCGAATAAGGGTTTCGGCGCTGGCCCGGGCGGCCCCGCACCGACCGGCGACAACGTGCCGCCGCGCCCGATACCCGCAGGGTCGTCACCGAATAAGGGTTTCGGCGCTGGCCCGGGCGGTCCTGCACCAACCGGCGACAATGTGCCGCCGCGGCCGATACCCGCAGGGTCGTCACCGAATAAGGGTTCTGGCGCTGGCCCGGGCGGCCGAGCCCCGATCGACCGCAGCGCCCCGCCGCGCCCGGCCTCACCGCCACCACCGCCGAACAGGGGCACCGGCGTCGGTTCGGGAGGCCCGGCGCCAGTCAGCGATAACGCGCCGCCGCGGTCGTTACCTTCGCCACCACCGCCTCCCCGCGCGCAAGCACCTCCGCCGCCGCGGGCGCAGTCTTCACCCCCGCCAAGGGTCGAGCGACCGGCGCCGCGGAGTGAATCTTTCCGCGCAGCGCCGCGGACCGAATCCGCGCCGCGTCCGTCGTCTTCTTCATCGTCCTCGCCTCCTTCTTTCACTTCGCGGACGCCAGGGAGTTCGCGCCGGTAGCTCCCGCGGCCGGCTGGAATCGGACGCACCTCGGCCCGCCCCGGTTCAGACCGGGGCGGGCCGTTTGGTTTTCGGGGATGACCCTCGCCTCCGGCGGCGGGCTCAATGTACGACGATGCCGGCGTAGCCGACCACTTCGTCGCGGTCGCCGGTGATGTCGCCGGACGTAGCGTAGCGCACCAACTCCGCCCGTGTGGCGCCGAGCTGCCGGGCGGCGGTCAGCATGGTCACCGCGGGCCCGAAGCCGCACATGGTGATGCCTTCGCGGCGCACGGTATCGTAGAGGCCGCGAGGGTCGAGCGCCAGCACCTTATCGAGGGCCTTGCGGTCTTTGACCCGCGTCAACTTATCATCCTCGTAGTGGTTCATGTCCGAGCTCGCCACAACCAGGATTTCCTCGTCCTGCGCCGCCACCACCTCTGCCACCGCTTGCCCCAGCTCGACCAGTGCGGAGAACTGCACGGTGCCCAGCGCAATGGGCACGAAGCGGAAATCGCCGACCAGGCGCTGCAAAAACGGCAACTGCACCTCAAGCGAATGTTCGGCGCGGTGCGCCACCGAATCCTCGCGCAGCGTTGGGCAGGCGCGCTTCAGCTCGGCCGCGAGTAGACTGTCCACCTGCGCCGGGCCGAGCGGCGTCTGCCAGGTGCCTTCGGAAAGGATGGCCAGCGCCTCACCCTGCGGGTAGTGCCGCGGGCCCAGGATAATGTAACGCCGGGGCAGCGCCAGCTTGCCGTATACGGCCCCGGCCACGTGCCCGGAGTACATGTACCCGGCGTGCGGCACCAGGCATGCTCGAGCGCGCACCTTCTCGCCGGAATCGGCAGCGCCGGACAGGGTTTCCACTTGCCGGGTGAGCGCGCCCGCATCGGCGGGATAGAAGCGACCAGCGACAGCAGGGAGGCGGATCATGGAGCGCCTCCTGGCGCAGTTCAGAGGGGCTTGGAGGGCTTGCCGCGGATGCGCAGCGCTACCTCGCTGCCGGCCTCGTGCTGGATTTCCACACGATCGCCGTACTGGTAGCCGCCGCGATCCAGGATCTTCTGCATCTGCTCTTGCACTTTGGGCGCGTAAGTAAACGTCTGGATGACCCGCTCGTTTTCCCGGCTGCGCACGGTGATCTGCACGGAGTTCGCGTTCATCACCTCGCCCTGGAATCGCACCTTCTTTGACTTTGCCGCTTTGATGGGGATGGGTTTGCTGGTGTCCAACTGAGCGCTCAGCGGGATCGCCGCACCCGCGAGCGCGGCAGCGGCCAGCAGAGCGGCGCGGATTCTACAGCGAATCATCGAGCGATATCTTCAGCGACTTCAGGAAGCGGATGTCCTGTGGGGTGACGTCGAGCTTCGGCGGCCGGCGCTCCTCCTCCAGCACTTCCTGGTCCACCTGAATGTGCAGCGACTCCAGGAACCTGCGATCTTGCGCGGTGATCTTGCTCGGTTCGGAATCGCGCTTGGCCAAGCCGATGGTGGCATCGAGCTTCAAGACAATGTCGTAGCCGGCGGCGCGCACGTTGGCGATGGCTCCGGAGATCCGCTCGGACTCCGATACGGTGTCGTTGATGGCGTGGCCGAGTTCCCGCAGCAGTTGCTTGAGCTGGTCATCCAGTTGCAAGGCCGGTCCCTCCTCGAAGAGAACCCCGGTCAAATTGTATGGCGCGGCCGCGGCGGACACAAGACCCCTACCTGCTGCCGGCGTGTCCAACCTGCCTACTCCCCCCAGTTGCTTCGTCCGCGGCGCTGCTTTGTACTAGAATCCGTGTATGCGGGCGCAAATGATTGGTGCGCTGGCGCGGGCCGCGGGCGGTTTTGCGCGCACCCTGGCGCGCGTCGTGCGGCAGGTCTTTCACGAGACCACCGGCGCGCTGTTTTTTCTTTTCGCGGTGGTCGGCGCGATAGCGGCCTGGCGCGAATGGCATAAAGGCGCGGCCCAGTGGCTGGTGGGGCTCGCCGTTGCCTTCACGCTGATGATGGCCGGCTTCGCCGTGGCGTCGTTCCGCAGCGCCCGCCGCGTCCGCTAGCAGAGCGGCTTCGAGGCATGACCGAGCCAACCGATAAGCGGGTGGCGCCGCCGGAGCGCAAGGAAAAGTTCACGACGCTCTCGGGCCTGCCACTTGAGGCGCACTATTCGGCCGAAGACCTGGCCGGCTGGGACCACGACCGCTCGCTCGGGTATCCGGGCGAGTTCCCCTTCACCCGCGGCATCTACCCCACAATGTACCGCGGCCGGCTGTGGACCATGCGGCAGTACGCCGGATTCGGCGACGCGGTCGAGTCCAACCGCCGCTATCGCTACCTGCTGAGCCAAGGCCAGACGGGCCTATCGGTGGCGTTCGACCTTCCCACGCAGATCGGTATGGACTCCGACCACCCGCTGGCACTGGGTGAGGTCGGTAAGGTCGGCGTAGCCATTGATTCGCTCGAAGACATGGAAGCGTTGTTCGAGGGCATCCCGCTCGACCGCGTTTCCACCTCGATGACCATCAACTCCACCGCCGCCATTCTGCTGGCGCTCTACGTGGCGGTCGGTAAGAAGCAGGGCGTCAGCCCGAAACAGCTCTCCGGCACGGTCCAGAACGACATTTTGAAGGAATACATCGCCCGCGGTACGTACATCTATCCGGTGCGCCCGGCGATGCGGATTGTCACCGACGTGTTCGCTTGGTGCCGCACCGAGCTGCCCCAGTGGAACACCATCTCCATCTCCGGCTACCACATCCGCGAGGCCGGCTCGACTGCGGTGCAGGAGGTGGCCTTCGCGCTGGGCGACGCCGTGGCCTACGTCGAAGCGGCGCTCGCGGCCGGGCTGGCAGTGGACGAGTTTGCGCCGCAGCTTTCGTTCTTCTTCAACGCGCACATCGACCTGCTCGAGGAGATTGCGAAGTTCCGCGCCGCGCGCCGCCTTTGGGCGCGCCTGATGCGCGAGCGCTTCCGTGCCGCCGACCCGCGCTCGTTGCTGCTGCGCTTCCACGTGCAGACGGCCGGCAGCTCGCTCACCGCCCAGCAGCCAGAGAACAACATCGTGCGGGTGGCCATCCAGGCGCTTGCCGCAGCGCTCGGCGGCTGTCAGTCGCTGCATACCAACGCGCTCGACGAGGCGCTGGCCCTGCCCACCGAACAGGCCGCCCTGCTGGCCCTGCGCACGCAGCAGGTCATCGCCTGCGAAAGCGGCGTAGCGAATATGGTGGACCCCGTGGGCGGCTCCTATGTGATCGAAAAGCTCACCGACGAGATCGAAGCGCGCGCCCGTGAGTATCTGGAAAAAATTGACGCCCTGGGCGGGATGCTGCGCGCTATCGAAACCGGCTACGTGCAGGGCGAGATCCAGAAGGCCGCTTACGAATGCCAGCAGGCCGTCGAACGCGGCGAACAGGTGGTGGTCGGCGTCAATCGGTTCGCAGCCAACCAGGAGCGGTCCATCCCCACGCTGCGCATGGAGCCCGAAATCGAGCGGGCGCAGATCGCCCGCCTCCAAGCGCTGCGGAAACGCCGCAACACCGGCAAAGCCGCCGCGGCGGTAGCGGCCGTCGAATCCCGGGCGCGTGGCGACGAAAACCTTCTGCCGGCTATCCTGGCTGCGGTCGAAGCCTACGCCACGGTGGGCGAAATCTCCGACGCCCTGCGGCGCGCCTTCGGCGAATACACCGAATCCGTGGTCATCTAGTGGGCGCTCGCTCTGTGCTTGTCATTCTGAATCCGCCGCAGGCGGGCGAAGAATCTCAGCGTTGACATGCTTCGGTCCCGGCACGGTCGGGACCTCAGCATGACAGTAACTCTTCATCTCCGCACTTCATATTCTCTCGTCAGCTTATGATTCTTCATGATGAATCGTGCTCTAGAGAGCGATATCCGCTGGACGCGAAAAGTGAAAACGGCAGCGGACGCGGTGCAGTTCATTGATGCGGTCGGCTACTGCCTGCTGTTCCCAATCAAGAACCTTCCGTTGCCATCGCTCTATTACGCCGTTGCACGGCGCTACCCGGTCACCTGGGATAAGTACACCGAGAAAATCTGGCGCTGGAAAGACGAGCTGGGCCGGCAGCGGCGCGCCTTCTACGCTAAGTATTTCAAGGGCCGCGGAACGTTTATCTCGCTCAAGCTGCTGCCGCACTTCCTCGCGCTGCACGAAACTGCTGCGGCGCCGCCCGACCACCAACACTTTTATGCTGCCGGGCGCATCACCCACGACGCCTGCACGATCTGGGCGGCGCTCGCCCGACACGGCCCGCTCGCCACGCTCGAGCTGCGCCACACCTGCAAGATGGACAGCAAGGCCGGCAACTTCCGCTTCAAGCGCGCCATGCTCCAGCTCCAGCGGCTGCTGCTGGTGGTCCATTTCGGCGCCGAACAAGAAACCGCAGCGTGGCCGTCAGGCCGGTTTGAGCTGACCGCCCGGGCCTTCCCTTCTCAGTCAGTCGCAGCGCTCCGCATCACGCCCGAAGCCGCCCGCGCCGCCATCGTCGCGAAGTATCTCCACTGGCATCCTCACGCCCTGCCGGCTCGCCTGGCCCGGCTGTTTGGCTGGGCCAAGGCCGAGGCCGTTGCAGCTTGCGCCCGCCGAACTTCAAAACCAGCACGGTCATTCTGAGCCCGCCGCAGGCGGGTGAAGAATCTCTCCGGAGGGATGCTTCGGTCCGGCTGGGTCGGGACCTCAGCATGACACCATCGGCATAGTATGATTGCGGCACAGACTTACAGATGAGAATCATCCTGGCATCGGCGTCGCCGCGGCGCGCAGAGGTCCTCAGCAACGCCGGCATCCCTTTTGAGACCTTACCGACCGGTGTGGATGAGTCGCGCCGGCCGGACGAGCGGCCGGAGGAGTTGGTCCGGCGGCTGGCCGAAGCCAAAGCGCGCTCCGCCGCCGCAAGGGTGGCCACCGGTGCCGGCCAGGTCATCGTGGTCGGCGCCGATACCGAAGTGGTGGTGGATGGGCTGGTGTTTGGCAAGCCGGCCTCGGCCGAAGAGGCGCGCGCGATGCTCCACAAGTTGGGCGGCCGCACGCACAGCGTCGTCACGGGGCTCGCTGCGATTCACTTGCCCGACGGTGCAGCGCGCACCGAGCACGAAACCACGCTTGTTACCCTAGCGCCGCTCACCCCGGAAGAGATTGAGGACTACGTCTCGTCCGGAGAAGCCTTCGACAAGGCCGGGGCCTACGCCATCCAGGGGCGCGCCGGGCGCTTCGTGACGCGCGTCGAGGGGTGCTACTTCAACGTGGTGGGACTCCCGCTCGCTCGGCTCTACCGCATCCTGCATGAACTGGGCTGGCCGGGATGAGTTTCTTCGCTGTAGCGCCGGCACTTGCCCTGAGCCCCGTCGAAGGGGTCTTGCCAGTTGGTGCTGCCGGCCCGCCGTCGGGACTGCGGCGCTAGGACGAGCTGCCAAAGATGTAGATGAAAGCGAAGACAAACATGGCGGCCGCATGGGCCGCCACAGTGGAGCAAGTCCTGGCCGTAAACAGGCTCAGGAGGATTGCTTCTTTTCTTCGGTCGGCTTATCGTCGGCGGACTTTTCGGGGCCGTGCATGCCTTCCTTGAAGTGGCGAATGCCCTCTCCGAGCCCCTTTGCGATCTCGGGAATCCGTCGGCCGCCGAAAAAGACAAGCACAATAGCCAGGATCAACAGAAGCTCTGTGGGACCAAGCCTGCCCATTGGTGTCCCTCCTGTCAGCGATTCTAGGCTGCTTGCTGACCGGCGTCAACAAAACAAACAGACCCCAATTCCCCAGCGCCGGCGCTTCCCACCGCCCGCCCGAATCACAAGATAACGCGCTCGTCGCCCACCCGCCGGGTGACGCGTTCGCGGTCCAGGTGCTCGAGCAGCGGGATGGCATACTTCCGGGTGACGCCGGTGATCTGCTTGAACGCGGCGATGGGCAGCCGATCGCCGTTTTTCTTCTTGTACTCCGCGAGCAGCTCGCGCAGCCGCGCCATCGCCGTACGATGGAACACCAGCTCTTCGGTCACCTTCACCAGCGACTGCTCACGCAGCAGCAGTTGCAGGAGCTTGTGCGCGCGCTTGGCTTCGACGGGCAGCTTCGCCAGGACCTCCTGGACCGACGGAACCGCCAGACCGGCGCGCGCAAACTCCTGCGCGATCTGCTCCTTGGCCCGGGCCTCCTCGGGCTGAAGGGCGATTTCGCGCCCGGCGCGCTTGATAATATCGCCGGCAACCACGATCGAGCCTTCGGCAACCAGCGCATCGAGCGCGGCGCGGAAAAGCTCCGACCGGGCGTCAGCCGCGCGCGCGCGCAGGTCCTCTTTGGCAATGCCCTCGACCAGGGGGTTCGCTCGGTGGAATGCTTCCACCTCGTCGCGTACCCGACCTATGCATTCCGCCACTCTCGCAGCGGATGCAATGACGAACGGCTGCTGGCCAATCACGAGCAGCGTTCCCGCCCGGGCAAGTCTGGCGGCAGTTTCGCGGACCTCCGCTTCGAGCCAGCCCGTGCGGGCCACAACCTCACCCAGCTCGAGCCCCTGCGACACAAGCGCTGCCATTGCCGCAAGGACCTCTTCGCGATTGTTGCGCTCGATGGTCGCGAGGTAGGGCGCGACGTGCTGATCGCGCTGGCGGTGGCGCGATGCCAAAGCGTCCAACACCACGCCGCCGCCGATCGTTACCACCGGCGAAAACTGGCGCAGAATGAAGCGGTCGCCGGGCAGCACGAGCACCGATTCATCGAGGCGAAGCTGCGCAAGGGCCGAATCGCCCGGGGCCAGCTCTGCCCGATCGAGAAGAACGATTTCCGCAATGGTCTCGGCGGTTCCCTGATGGAAGTGAACCCGGCTGCGGTTCTTCAGACGCCGAGCCGAACCCAGCAGCGCCACCCGCGCATCCAGCCGCCGCGTAGGCTGGAAGCGTCCCGGCGACGCCAGCACCATCCCGCGCTCGATTTCCGCTCGGTCCACCCCCGCCAGGTTGAGCGCCGTGCGCTGGCCCGCCACGGCGCGAGGGGTCGTGCGGCCGCCCGACTGCACCCCGCGGACGCGCACGCGCTGCCGCCCGGGAAACAGCTCCACTTCATCCTCCGGCTTCACGTCGCCGGAGACGAGCGTGCCGGTCACGACCGTCCCGAAGCCCTTCATCGCGAAGGCGCGGTCGATCGGCAGGCGGAAATAACGCACCGGGTTCTTGCCGGGCACCTCGCTCGCGACGCGCAGCAGCTCCTGCTTGAGCCGGTCCATGCCCTCGCCCGTGCGCGCACTCACCGGAACGATCGGCGCCCCTTCGAGAAACGACCCGCGGAGAAACTCCTCCACCTCGAGCCGCACCAGGTCGAGCATCTCGGCATCCACCAAGTCCGATTTGGTCAGCGCCACCACGCCCCGCTGGATGGATAACAGCCGGCAGATGTCGAAATGCTCACGCGTTTGCGGCTTGATCGATTCGTCGGCGGCAATCACCAGCAGCACGAGGTCAATTCCGCCGACCCCCGCCAGCATGTTGCGGACAAAGCGCTCGTGCCCCGGCACGTCCACCAGCCCCAGACGCACCTCACCCAGATCGAGGAAGGCAAAGCCGAGGTCAATGGTGATCCCGCGGCGCTTTTCTTCCTCGAGCCGGTCAGGGTTGATGCCGGTCAGCGCCTCGACCAGTGCTGATTTGCCGTGATCGATATGCCCGGCGGTACCAATGACGACATTTTTCATCGGCAATGCTCTGCTTCGGGGCCCATGGCCTGTGGGCGGCCCGGGGACCCCGATGGGACGACAGGAAGGGATGCTAGCGGAGAGCCTGAAGGGCGTCAAATGCGGCGACGCTGGACCTGAGCGATCTCTTCAACGATTGCGGCAGCGGCCGCACGGGGATCTCGCGCCGCAGTGATAGGACGCCCGACCACAAGGTAGTCCGCTCCGGCGCGGATTGCGTCGGCCGGGGTGGCCACTCGAGCCTGGTCGTCGCCTGCTCGCGCACTGGCCGGGCCGCTCGGCCGGACGCCGGGGACAACGATCAGAAACCTCGGGCCACAGGTGCGGCGAATCCGCCGTACCTCGTGCGCCGAGGCCACCACCCCGTCGAGACCCGCGCGCTTCGCAAGTTGCGCCAGGCAGATCGCACGCTGCGATGGCCGCCCGGTGAGGCCGATCTGACGCATCGCGGTCGCGTCCAGGCTCGTCAGGACCGTCACCGCCAGAAGTTTGACGCGATCACTGCGTCCCCGTCCGCGGTCGGCCAATGCCTGCGCTGCGGCGCGCATCATCTCCAGCCCGCCCAGCGCATGCACGGTTATCAGGCTGACGCCCGGCAGCCCGGCAGCGGCCGAAACGCCGCCGGCGACCGAAGTGGGAATATCGTGGAATTTCAGGTCGAGGAAGATGCCCGATCCCAGGCGAGCCAGCTTTTCGACTGCCCGTGGGCCCTCGCATGTAAATAGCTGGCTGCCGATCTTGAACATCCCGGCGAGGTCGGACAGACCCCGGGCCAGATCGAAGGCAGGGGCTAAGGAATCAAGATCGAGGGCAACGATGAGCCGGTGGCGAGCTCGCTCGCTCACCGGCGTTGGGGCACCTCGAGGAGCTCCAGTCGAACGCGCATGAGGCCCCGATCCCCTAAGCCGAGCCGGTGAGCAGCCTCGTAAGAAACATCAATCTCCCGGCCTTCGACGAATGGGCCGCGGTCGTTAATCCGCACAACCCGGCTTTGCCCGGTTTTAGGATTCACCACCCGGACCAAGGATCCGAACGGCAGGGTGGTGTGTGCTGCGGTTGCGGCGTTCATGTCGTAGGTCTCGCCGTTGGCGGTCATCCGCCCATGGAAGCGGGCGCCGTACCAGCTTGCCAGGCCATGCCAGACCTTAAGAGGCCTAATCGGCTCGCTCGGATGGGCTACCAGGGGAGCCTGGAGTCCTTCAGCGATCAAGAACATAAGTAGCACCCATCTGATCGCCGCCCAAGGGATCAGTAGTCTGTTTCGCATACTGACTACTTTAAGCCACATAATCTGGCCACGAGTATAGCCTATCCGTACTTCCTTGTCAGTACTTTTATCCATTAAATGTTCCGCGTAACTCATTTATATTAAAGACTTTACTTTCCTGGCAAAGGTCTTCAAGAGCCTCCAGAATTGCCAGACTGGACCCAGGGTCTATGAAGTGGGCTGTACCGACCTGGACGGCGGAGGCCCCTACAATCAGGTATTCCAGTACATCCTCAGGGGACTGGATACCACCAAGCCCCAGCACGGGTATCCTTACCGTTTGGCAGACCTCATAGACCAGTCTCAAGGAAATTGGCTTGATGGCGGGTCCCGATAGACCCCCGGTGGGGCTACCAAGGCGAGAGCGGCGTGTTTGGTAATCCACACTCATTCCCAGGTAGGTATTTGCCACAGTCAGGGCACTCGCTCCGGCGGCCTCGGCGGCCCCCGCGATGGCGGCGATATTGGTCACGTTCGGGGAGAGCTTGACCCAAAGTGGTCTCCGGGCCACCTTCCTCGCAGCGGACACCACCTCGGCGGTCATTCGGGGGTCGCTGCCATATTGCACTCCGCCCCGGGCGACATTGGGGCAGGAAACGTTCAGCTCGTAGGCCGCCAGGCCCTCGGCGTCTTCCAAGACGCGGATGACCTCGACATACTCCGCGACAGTATGCCCGAAGACGTTGGCAACGATGGCGGTGCGGTAGGCGCGCAGCGCGGGCAGCTTTTCAGCGACGAAGGCGCGCACGCCGACGTTTTGCAGCCCGACGGCGTTGAGCATCCCGCCCGAGGTCTCACACAGCCGCGGCGCGGGTGCGCCGTTCATCGGCTCGAGCGAAAGACCTTTGACGACGATACCGCCCAGGAGATTCAGGTCCACCAGGTGAGCGAACTCGATTCCGTAGCCGAAGGTGCCGCTGGCAGCAAGGATGGGATTGGCGAGGCGCAGCTCACCGACATGAACGCTCAGGTCGACTGCACCCGGTGCACTCACCGCGGTCAGTGTACCACGGAGCTTGGCAGGGTGAGTCGCAGCCGCTGTGGAAAACAGTTGGGCCGCATTTCTCACCACAAAGCTGGATCAAGGGTTCGAGTTCGGGGAAAGTGTCATTGTCGACCGCGTTTTCGCCAACCGGACCATTCGGGTCGGGCGGAACACTCTGTAGTCATTCCCTGGGCCACAGGTAGCACAGGCTTTCAGCCTGTGCCGCTCGCTGACTTCCGAACTTGGTGAGAAATGCGCTTTAACGCCTCGCCGGAGGTGTCTTCGCCTCCGGCGCACGAGTCGCAGAAGAGGGCGCGCCACGCAGGGCCTCCACGAGCACTTTCCCGGTGGCAAGCGCCGGAGGATTGATGTCGAGTGCCTCGGCGAGCGTGGGCGCCAGATCGGTGGTCGAAACCTCGCGCTGATATTTCCCGGGACGGAAGGGCGGTCCGACCAGCACCAGCGGCACGTGCGTATCGTACGTGTACGGCACGCCGTGTGTCGTGCCGCCTTTTTCTCCGTCCACCAGCGCGAACGGCTCTGGCACGATGTCCACGTCCGGGCTGCGCTCTGGATAACGGCTCAGGCGGTAGGCCTGCGCCGTCCACTGGTCGGTTTGCGCGCTTTGCGCCGTCACGTAGCCGCGCACTCCTGCGATGGTCATGGCTGCCTCGCCGGCTACGCTCGCGGCGTTCTCAACGCTGACCTGATAACGCCGCAGCGTCTCCCGGTCGAAGACCAGCCCGACATTGGAAATCAGCCAGTGTCCCGCGCCCCAACGCTTCGTCAGCGCGGCCTCGACCGCCGCGTAGAGGGCTTTGGAATCGATGTTCTTGGCCGGAAAGCGCGCCATCTGCGGATCGCGCGCCTGCTGGAGTGTGGGGGCCACGCCGTGGTCCGCGCTGAGAACCAGCCAGTAGTTTCCCTTCCCGACGAGCGTGTCGAGCGCGCTGAGCAGCTTGGCCACGGCCATGTCGGTTTGGACGGTGATGCGTTCCACGCCGCTGCTGTAGGGTCCCCAGCGGTGACCCGCGTAATCGTTCGCGGAGAATCCGACAAAAAGGAAGTCCGTCGCGCCTTGGCGTCCCAGCTCTTCGCGCCGGATGAGTTCGCGGGCAAAATCCACGGTAAGCTGATTGGACTCCGCGCTGCGAATGAACTCGTCCAAGGGCGGGCTGACGGGATGCTGCTGGTTGAACTCGATCACCCAGTCGGGGAGCGCGTCGCGGTAATACTTGCTGGTTACAAAGCCGCCCTGCTTCTGGTCGAACCAGTAGGCGCCCAGGCCGCCATGACCGGTCGAAAGAATGGCGGCCCGGTCTTTGAGCGCTACTCCGTACACGCGCGAGCGTCCCAGGGTCGCCAGACGCAACTCATCGGACAACGTGTCGCTCATGAGGTTGCGCGGAGAAGCGGGGGTGAGCGCGTTGGAGCCGCCGACGATGGGCGAATCCTTGTCTTCGATGGCCTCGACGACGCGGCTCAGTTTCTGGTCGTACCACTGGTTTCCCGCGATGCCATGGCGGTTCGGCGTAGTGCCGGTGGCGAGGGTGGCGTGGCCTGGCGCCGTCTCCACGCCCGCATAGGGGTAATAGGCCGAGCGAAAGTACGCGCCCTCGCGCAGCAATCGCCGGAAACCGCCGGGGCCAAATTGGGAGGCAAAACGGTCCAGATAGTCGGCGCGGAACTGGTCGATCACAAGCACCACGACCAGCCGGGGCCGCGCGGCCTCCTGCGGCGATTGCGAATTGAGCGTTACCGTCAGGAGCAGAACGGCGCAGAGCACGCTCGCGGCCGTGCGTCGCAACCGGTCTCCCATCGGCAACCTCCTCGGAGCGGAGCAAGAGTGTAGCATGCGCGAGGTCATAGTCTCCGCGGCTCCCCTGCCCGCTGCCCCCCCGACGGGCAGTGTCTGTGCTAGGATGTTCGCCCGATGCGCGTTGTCGAAAAGTCGCAATTGATGTCCGCCACCGAGGTTGACCGCACCCTGCAGCGGCTGGCGCACGAAATTGTGGAGAAGAGCGGCGGCACGACGAACCTCGCGCTGATCGGCATCCGCCGCCGCGGCGTGCCGCTGGCGCGGCGCATCGCCCAGGCCATGCGCGGGATTGACGGCGTCGAGGTGCCGGTGGGCACGCTCGACATCACGCTCTATCGCGACGATCTCTCGAAGGTGGCGCCGCAAGCCGTGCTGCAGTCGAGCGACATTGCTTTTCCGGTGGACGATAAGGACTTGATCCTGATCGACGACGTGCTCTATACCGGCCGCACCATCCGGGCGGCGATGAACGGCCTATTCGACCTGGGCCGACCGCGAAGCATCCGCCTTTGCGTGCTGATTGACCGCGGCCACCGCGAGTTGCCCATCGAGGCCGCTTTCGTGGGCCGGAACGTCCAGACCAGCGACACCGAAATCATCGAAGTCCGCCTGAACGAGGTGGACCGTGAAGAACGCGTGATGCTCGTCGAACGCGTCTCCTGAGCCGGCGGCTTTTGCTTCGGGAGCGACGCGCCGGGCCCCTTGTCCGAGGACCGTTGTGCCGCAACGCTTCCGCCACATGCTCGGCATCGAACCGCTCAGCGCCGAGCAGATCGCTTTTCTCCTTGACCAGTCCAAGTCCTTTCAGGATATCCAGCGCCACCCGCTCAAGAAGCTGGCCACGCTGCGGGGCAAGACCGTGGCGCTGGCGTTCTTCGAGCCCTCGACGCGCACGCGCATCAGCTTTGCGACTGCTGCGGCGCGCCTGGGCGCCGATACGATGAACCTGCAGGCCGAGGTCTCGAGCCTGCGCAAGGGCGAATCGCTGCTCGATACCGTGCGCACGCTCGACGCCATGAAGCCCGACTGTATCGTGATGCGGCACAGCGCCTCGGGAGCTCCCGAATTTGTCGCCGGGCGGCTGGAGATTCCGGTGATCAACGCCGGCGACGGCACCCACGAGCACCCCACGCAGGCCCTGCTCGATGCGCTTACCATCCGCGACCGCAAGAGCGCGCTCAAGGGGCTAAACGTAACCATCCTCGGCGACATCCTGCATAGCCGCGTCGCGCGCTCGAACCTCCACCTGCTCGGAAAATTCGACTGCCGCTTCACGCTGTGTGGCCCGGCAATGTGGCTGCCCCCGGAGCTCGAGTGTCTCGGGTATTCGGTGCGGCGCGTCGCCCGAGTCGAGGAAGCCCTCGAGGGGGCCGACGTGATCATCGTCCTGCGGGTGCAGCAGGAGCGCCTGCACGAGCCCGCCCTGCCGCTCGAGGAGTACATCCTGCTCTACCAGCTCACGCCTAAGCGACTCGGCCTCGCTCGGCCGGACGCGCTGGTGCTTCACCCCGGCCCCATGATCCGGGGACTCGAGATTGACCCCGCCGTGGCCGACGGGCCGCAGTCGTGCGTGCTCGAACAAGTGACCAACGGCCTGGCCGTGCGCATGGCCCTGCTGTTCCTGCTCATCGGAACAGCTTCGGCCGATTCCGAGGACGCCGCTGATGCTGCACATTAAGAATGGACGCGTGATCGACCCGGCGAGCCGCACTGACGCGGCGCTTGACGTCCTGCTCGACGGCGACCGCATCACGCAGGTCGGTCCTGCGGCCGAGCTCGCGCGCTCGCTCGCGGCGCGTCCGGCCGGATCACTCGAGTTTATCGACGCGACCGGGCTGATCGTCGCACCCGGCTTTATTGACCTGCACTGCCACCTGCGCGAACCCGGCGATGAATCCTCGGAGACCATTGCCACCGGCACCGCCGCAGCCGCTCGCGGGGGCTTCACCGCCGTCTGCCCGATGCCGAACACCAAGCCGGTGAACGACAACGCCTCAGTGACCCGGGCAATCCTGGAGCGAGCGCAGGCGGCGGGCAGCGTGCGCGTCTGGCCCATCGGCGCGGCGTCGGCCGGGAGCAAGGGCGAGGCGCTGGCGGAAATTGCCGCGATGAGGGAGGCTGGCATCGTCGCCGTCAGCGACGACGGCCGGCCCATCGCCACAGCGCGGCTGCTGCGCCACGTGATGGACTACTGTCGCTCGCTCGACCTGACGGTGATTGACCATTGCGAAGACGCTTCGCTCGTCGCGGGGGCAGTGATGCGCGAAGGGCGCCAGTCGGTGCGGCTCGGCCTGCAGAGTATGCCTGCGGCGGCTGAATCCATCGCGGTGGCCCGCGACATCCAGGTGGCGGAGCTGACTGGCTGTCGGCTGCACGTCGCGCACCTCTCGACGCGCGCTTCGCTCGAGCTGGTGCGCGCCGCTCGGCAGCGCGGCCTACCGGTGAGCTGCGAGGTCACCCCGCACCATTTCACGCTCACCGATGAGGACGTCGGCTACGACTCACGCTTCAAGATGAACCCGCCGCTCGGCTCGCGGGAGGACCGCGAAGCGCTGCTCGCGGGGCTCGCTGACGGCACGGTGGACGCCATCGCCACCGATCATGCGCCGCACGAGCCCGCGCTAAAAGATGTTGAGTTCGACCGCGCGCCGTTCGGAGTTACTGGCTTTGAAACAGCGCTGGCGCTCGCGCTCGAGCTCGTTCACCTGAACGCTCTCGAGCTGCCGCGGCTGGTTGAACTGTTCACCATGGGCCCGGCGCGGGTGCTCGGCATCCCGCGGATGATCGCGGCGGGCGAGCCGGCCGACCTCACGCTGTTCTCCGTGGACCACACCTGGACGTTCCGCGCCGCAGAGTCCGCCAGCCGTTCGCGGAACACACCGTTTGATGGCCGCAGCTTCCGCGGCGCGTCGATGGTCACAATTGTCGGCGGCCGTGTCGTCTTCCGCCGCTGACCACAACAGACGTACCCTACGCCTTCCCCAGAATGCTGGACTGGACGGTGCCCTAGGTCCCAGTCCAGCGCCGGGCGAGTCTGAGCGTTAGCAGCTGGCGTGGACAGGTGCAGGACGGTTGCGACCCAGTTGAAAGCTAGAATGGGCGACTGTCTTCAAATAGAAGAAATGCCGTGGCTCCCGACAAAATCGCGCTCGCAATTCGAAGTCTTCCCCGGGCGAAAAGTGACATACCGAAGCTGAGCACACACACTCCAAAACCAAGCTGTAGCCCTCTAGTCCAGGCAGAGGAAAGCTGCCATTTGGGAATCGGCCTCAGGTACAGAGTGTTCTCCAGCCATAGGGCCCAGGCCAGCGAGCTCAGCAAGAGGCTCGCGAGTGTTAGCCTTCTTTTCGGAAGTGATAATGCCTGCCGATCCCGGCCCCACACATACTCCGCCCAGGCCCAAATAAGTAGACCGAGCATCACTAGGAACACAATCTGCATGGCGGCTCACACAAGCGCCCGAGGCCTGGCTCCGCGTGCCAGGACCTAGGACCAGCGCTGTACCGAACGACAACATCTAGTAGGACCGCTATTGGCCAAGAACTGGCCCTCAAGAATCCGCCCGCTACTCTTTGTGGCCTGTCTCCATGCCTCTGTGGCTTCCGAACGAAGGGTCTAGCGCGCGGCGGGCTCGGCGGCGGGATGCATGCCGTGCTGTGGCACTTCGTGGACGCCCCGCGGCGGCGGCTCATGATGGATGCGATAGAAATGGTCGAGCGGTCCGGGGCCTTTGCCGATGGCAAAGCCTTTCTCAATCGCCTTGGCGACGTAGGCCTTTGCCAGAAGCACCGCGTCGGCCAGCGGCCGGGCGCAAGCAAGCTGCGCGGCGATTGCTGAGGCAAACGTGCAGCCCGAGCCGTGCGTGTGCTCGCTCTTGAGGCGGTCGCCGCCGAGCGACAGCACCTCGGTGCCGTCAAACAGCACGTCAATCGCTTTTTCCATGTGCCCGCCCTTCACCACCACCGCGCGCGCGCCGCGTTCGACGAGCTTCTTTGCGGCCGTCTCCATCGCGGCCACGTCATGGATCTCCATGCCGGCGAGCAGCTCGGCTTCGGCGATGTTGGGCGTGACCACCGTCGCTCGCTTCATCAACTCTTCGGCCAGGAACTTTACTCCGGCCGCGTCCAGCAGATCGGCGCCGCCGGCGGTGGCCTTCACCACCGGGTCGAGCACCACGTGCGCGAATTGCCCGCGGTCGAGAAACTCCGCCACCACGGCGGCGTTCGACTTGCTGCCCAGCATGCCGATCTTCACCGCGGAAATGGACACGTAGTCGGCGAGCGCATCGAGTTGCGCGCGCAGCGTTGCTGCCGGTGTAAGGTGCATGCTCTCAACGCCCCGGCTGGACTGGACCGTGAGCGCAGTGACCGCGGCGATACCATAGCAGTTGTGTGCCGCAAACGTCTTCAGGTCGGCGGCGATGCCCGCGCCACCCGAAGGATCGAATCCCGCGATGGTGAGGATGATCGGCGGAGCCGGATTGACGTGGTTGCTCAAGACTCGTTGTCCTCCGTCCCGCACCGGATGGCGCGGGATTTCGCGCGAAGCTCCCGCAGAAAACGGGGCCGGCTTCAATCGCCGCAGCGACTGAGCCGGCAGTTGAAATGTACGCGTCTTGTTCGCTGCAACGCAAGAAATATTTTTGTTCTCCGTGGCCACACAGCGGCGCAGCAAGGTTTTGCAGCGGCCGCTTCGGCAAAAAAATCGATGCCCGACCGAAGCCGCTCCGCAGAGCGGGCCCGACCGGGCAGCAACAGAAAGCCGGAATCCTTCGTGCCTTTGGCAAGTAAGGCGCAGCGAACTACGGAAACAAGCCGCGGACCAGCGTAGCCTCGGAGACGCGCCCGACCGCCAGGATATACGCTGCGGGGCGCATGTGCGTGTGATACTTGCGCATGGTCTCGTGGACATCCTGGAACGCGCGCTTCATCACCATCTCCAGCCGGGAATTTACTTCGTTCTCCTGCCAAAAGTACCCTTGCAGGTCCTGCGCCCACTCAAAGTAGCTGACCGTCACGCCGCCGGCGTTGGCCAGGATGTCTGGCAGCATGAAGATGCCCTTGCGAGCCAGGACTTCGTCGGCGTGGGGTGTAGTGGGGCCGTTGGCAGCCTCGGCGACGATCTTCGCCTTGATCTGGTCGACATTGTGAAGCGTTATGGAATTTTCCAGCGCTGCCGGAATCAGGATGTCGCACTTCAGCGTCAGCAAGTCGTCGTTCGACAGGCGCGACGCCCCGGGCATCCCGACGACGGTGCCGGACCGCTCCTTGTAGCGGATGGCCTTGAGCGGATCGATGCCTCGGGAGTTGTGCACGCCGCCGCGGGAATCGCTGATGGCCACAATCTTCGCCTTCTTCTCGGCGAACAGCCGCGCCGCAATCGCTCCGGCGTTGCCGAAGCCCTGGATAGCGACGGTCGCGCCGCGCAGCGACATCTTCTTGATCTTGCACGCCTCCTCGACCACAAACAGGCAGCCGCGCGCCGTGGCTTCGTTCCGCCCGAGCGACCCGCCGAGCGAGATCGGCTTGCCAGTGACCACACCTAGCGCGGAGTAGCCCACGGTCATCGAGTAGGTGTCCATGATCCAGGCCATCGTCTGCGCGTCGGTATACACGTCTGGCGCGGGGATGTCGCGCTCCGGCCCGATGATGGGCAGGATCTCGCTGGCATACCGCCGCGTCATGCGCTCCAGCTCGGCCTTCGACATCCGCTTGGGGTCGCAGATCACCCCGCCCTTGCCGCCGCCGTAGGGGATGTTCACCGTGGCCGTCTTCCAGGTCATCCAGGCCGCCAGCGCCTTCACTTCATCGAGGGTGACATTGGGGTGGTAGCGGATGCCGCCTTTCGACGGCCCGCGAGCGATGTTGTGCTGCACGCGGTAGCCGGTGAACACCTTCAACTGCCCGTTGTCCATCTTTGTCGGGATGGAAACTTCCAGCACGCGCTTGGGCGTGCGTAGCACTTGCCGCAGGCCGGGATCGAGCTTCAGATACTCCGCAGCGAGATCGAACTGGATCTGCGAGATGCGGAACGGGTTCAAGTCCTCCCGCGGCGCCATCCGCGGGATCAGCGGCTGGGGAGCGGCTTTTGCAACCGTGGCCATCGGTGTTTTCTCCTTCGGTTATCCGCTGGCCGCGCGCTGCTGCGAGGCGCGATAGCGCTCGCGGCATTCGGCCGAGCAGAAGTGGACTGTCTGGCCCGCTTGCTCCAGGGGATGCGAGATTTCTGCGGAAACGTGCGTGCCGCACCAGGGGTCGCGGTGGAGCTGCTTGGGAGCCGGCGGCCCGGGCGGATGCTCCGCCTTGGGCGCACGCGAGGCGAACAGGTTCACCAGTCGTCGCGCCAGCCATGTGGCTATCACCAGCCACAGCAGGATCTGGACGATGCGAGCCAGAAACGCCACGCCGCCCTCTGCGCTTTCTGGCGGCTCGACCCGCCGCGCCAGGCCGGCCTTTGCCACCCATTGGTGCGCGATGTAACTTGCGCGAAATGCAAAGTTTAGTCAACCTCGAAAAGCGGTGTCAATGAAAACAGGGCCAAGTCCTCGGCCGTCGGCCGCCCCGGCGCCAGACTAAGGCGCCGTATATGGTCAGCTATCTAATTGATTTAGAATGAGATACCATGAATCCAAGTATCGCCGGGCCGCGGCAGGGCCCAGTTCCTAGGCTGTTGTGTGGGCAGAAACGGCGATGTGGTCGGCGCCCATATAAGGACGCAGGGCCTCAGGGATGACGATGGACCCGGCCTGCTGCTGGTAATTCTCCACCAGAGCCAGCCAGGTGCGGCCGACAGCCAGTCCCGAGCCGTTCAGCGTGTGCACGAAGTCGCTCTTGCCGCCTTTGGGCTTGTAGCGGATGCCGGCGCGACGCGCCTGAAACGCCTCGCAGTTCGAGCACGAGGAAATTTCCTTGAACCCGCCGGCCGACGGCAGCCATACCTCGAGGTCGTACGTTTTCGCCGAGGCGAAGCCGATGTCGGCGGTTGAGAGCTCGACGACCCGGTAGTGCAGGCCCAGGCGCTGGAGGATCGCTTCGGCGTCGCTCACCAGCGATTCGAGCTCCCGGTAACTCTCCTCGGGCCGGGTGAACTTGAACAGCTCCACCTTCTGGAACTGGTGTTGCCGGGCGATGCCGCGGGTGTCCTTGCCGGCCGCACCGGCTTCCGAGCGGAAGCAGGCCGTCCACGCGCAGACTTTGATGGGCAGCGATTCGGCGTCGAGCGTCTCGTCGCGGAAGAGGTTGGTGAGCTGGACCTCGGCGGTGGGCGTCATCCACAGGTCGGTGCCCTCCAGATGGAACATGTCGCCGGCAAATTTTGGCAAGTGACCCGTGCCGATGAGCGAGGCGCTGTTAGCGGCGAACGGCGGCAGGATCTCCTCATAGCCATGCTGCTGTGTGTGCACATCGAGAAAGAAGTTCGCCAGCGCCCGCTCCAGGCGCGCCCCGGCGCCGCGGTAGAGCGCAAACCGCGTTCCGGCGATCTTCGCCGCTCGGGGCAGGTCGAGGATGCCGGCGCGCTCGCCTACTTCCCAGTGCGGCCGCGGCGGAAAGTCAAACTTCGGCGGCGCGCCCCAGCGGCGCACCTCGACGTTGTCCTCAGCGCTCGCCCCGACCGGGACGCTCGCATGCGGAAGGTTCGGGATCGTCAGCAGGAACTCGCGCAGGCGCTCATCGAGCTGCGCGATGCGCTCGTCATCCTTCTTGATCTCCTCGGAGACGCGCTTCATCTCGGCGATCAGTCCGGAGGCGTCCTGGCCGGACTTTTTTAGCCGGGCGATCTCATCGCTACCCTTGTTGCGCTCCGCCTTCAGGCGTTCGGCGGCGGTGATCAGGTCGCGGCGCTCGCGGTCGAGCCCGCGGAATCCGTCGAGGTCGAGCTCGACGCCGCGGTGGCGCGCCATCTGCTCGAACCGCTCGAGGTGATCGCGGAAATAGTTCAGGTCATGCATGGGCGTGGAGCATAACGCAAAGCAGGCTTTCAGCGCTCAGTTTTCAGTTGGCAGGTCTTAGTTTGCAGTGCTTCGCCGACAGAAGTCAGGGACAGGACGGCCACGATGTCATCCTGAGTCCGCCGCGGCGGACGAAGGATCTCTCTGTTCAGAGGGACTCATCCTCCCGAGGGGTCGAGGCTCAGAAAATGTGCATCTTCAGGATTCTAGCTTCCAGCTTCTAGCCCCCTGCAGCCGGCACCCCGCCGGCAGACCGCGCCTGGGTGACGCCGCGCACGATCGCTCGCGCCACGGCTTCCGCTGCAGCGGCGCCGAGCGCGTTGACATCGGCTCGACCGTCGCCGATCGAAAGCGCAAACACCACATCGCCATCGAACGTCGTGTGCGCCGGAGAAATCACCCGCGCCATCCCTGCCGCGGCCATCACCGCCATCCGCTGCGCATCGCTGCGGCCGAGCCCCGCGTTAGTCGCCACAGCCACCAGCACCGTATTCGGGTCGCTGAAACGCTTGCGAACTGTGCCGCTGCGCATCGCTGCGGCCGTATCCGCGAATTCGCGGAAGTCTTCTGCCCCGCGCGCCCCGCCGAGGATTTTGCCGGACTCCGGATCGCGGATGTCGCCGAAGGCGTTCACCACGGCGAGCGCGGCTACACGCACACCGTCCGGCAGCTCCTCGGTCCAGCAGCCGATGCCGCCTTTGGTGGCCCGCTCGATTCCGAAAAGTTTTCCGACCGTTGCCCCGGTGCCCGCGCCAACGTTGCCCTCCGCTACCGGCGCATCGGCTTTCGCTTGCGCCGCAGCTTCAGCGGCAGCGTAGCCCATTGCGGCATCGGGATGCCGCGGCCTGGGACGCGGCCCGAACGAAGTCGAAGGCTCGCCGATGCGCAGGTCAAACAGGATGGCCGCGGGCACGATGGGGATGCGCGCCACGCCGGTATCGAAGCCGATGCCGCGCTCTTCGCACCAGCGCATCACACCCGCGGCGGCATCGAGTCCAAAGGCGCTGCCGCCCGCCAGCACCAGCGCGTGGATGCGTTCGACCACATGGCCCGGGCGAAGAGTTTCCAGTTCGCGTTCGCCCACCGCGCCGCCGCGGACGTCGCACCCCGCGACCATTCCAACTCCTGCATCGTAGGGTGCAGGGCCTGCATCGGCCAGCAGCACCGTGCAGCCGGTCAGCGCTCGGTCGTCTTGCGCATGGCCGATCTTGAGTCCCGCGATGGGTCCAAAGCCCGCCGCCACGCCAGCATCCTAGCAGGTAGCACAGGCTTCTGGCTTGTGTCCCTTCCTCCGTGCCTCCCTGGCACCTAAGCCAAGAACGAAAACTGGTGTATAGTTGCGGCTGCCCAGGAGCCTGCATACGGAAATACTGGTTGACCTGTGCATCCCTCACGTTCAAACTGCGGGCCGTGCTGGCTATTTCGCTAGGAGACCGCCCAATGGCGCAGCCTCTCCGAAGGACTTGTTTAGTTTCCATCTTGATTCTGGCAGGGCTGGCCGCCCTGGCGGGTCGGGCGCTGGGGCAGGAACCGGCTCCGACTTCCGGTGTGGTGCACGTTCTGGGCCTGCCAGACATCAAGCGCAATGCCCATGGCAAACTCAGCGTCGCGGTGGGCACTCTTGAGTTTGTCGCCGGCACTGCCAAAGCCGCTGTGCCTATCGCCGCGATCCAGGATGTATTCACCGGTGAAGACAGCAAGCGGATGGTTGGCGGCGCCGCCGGCACGATCTCGATGTTCGCGCCTTACGGTGGCGGGAGATTCCTCAGCCTTTTTCGGAAAAAGGTTGACGTCCTGACCGTCGAGTACCGCGACCCGGCTGGCGGCCTGCACGGCGTGATTTTCTCACTCCCCCCAGACCAAGCGGCGCTGGTCAAGAAACAACTGGTCGCCCAGGGCGCTCACGCTAGCATCCCCGTGGAAGAAGAGATCGAGCAGCGGAAAGCGGACAAGAAGAAGAAAGGCGAAAAGAAGCAATGAGGCGCACACCCTGCCCTGGCATTGTGATGCTGCTATCGATCGCGTTGCTTTCCGCGGGCGGGAAGACCACCCAGGCACAGCAAAAGCCGGCCCCGATCAAGGCCTCCGCGATCCAGGTCCTGAAAGCCGAATCCACTGAGGTGAAGTTGCCGCCGGATTTCGAAATGGCGCTCTACGAGAACCTGATCAGCCAAGTAGTCAAGACCGGTAAATTTCAGCACGTTTACCGCGACGGGGAGACCGCCGCCGCTGAAGCGCCGGACCTGGTGCTGCTGCGCCTCACCTTGCTCGGGTTCAAGGAAGGTAGCGCGCGCGCGCGCGAGGTGACCACCGTCGCCGGGGCCACCTCCATAAAGGTGCATGCGCAGTTCGTCACTCGCAATGGCCAGACCTTGCTTGAACGAGACATCGAAGGCAAAGTCCGCTTTTTCGGAGAAAACCTGCGCGCTACTTATAACCTCTCGAAAGCCGTGGCCAAGGTCGTCCGCGAAAACTTCTAATATCCCCGTCCCGAGCTCATAGCCCGTCGGCCCGTGGTTCGAATCCAGGCGCCCCGCCATTTCATCGCCCCATCCTGTGGCAGCAGCACCGTGCAGCCAGTCAGCGGCCAGTCGTCCTGCGCATGGCCAACTTTGAGTCCCGCAATCGGTCCAAGTCCCGCTGCAATGTCGCGCATAATACCGCGGGAGGCTACATCAACCGATATCTCCCTCTGCCGAGAAATCGAAGCAGACCCTTATCTCTCAATATCTGCAATTGCTGGCGGACTTTCGCGCGGATGCGCCGATTCCGGGGGTGGAGCCGAGCAAGCTCGCCTTCCAACAAGTAGACTTCCCCCAACGAGAACTCATGCCTGCCGAGCGATCGAAGAACACTCAGCACGTCCAACGTCCAGCCGCGTTCCTCAGCGGCGATCTCCTGCAGAGGCCACAGCCGTCCATACTGCTCGCGCACAAAGCCCGGACCGCTGGAGACTCCATCGATAATGACGGGAATCCGCGCATTGGCGGGAATTCTCTCAAGCAAGATGTCGCAGCCCACCCAGCCAGAGCGCTCGGCATCCGCACTCAGAGGGTTTCTCCTGCGCACGGCAGAAAGCGAAACTGCGAAGCGCGGCACCAAAATCAAGTTTCGCACACGCCAGGACTCCCGTTCGTAATGGAGAGCGAAGAGATTAGGCCGTTGGTCGCTCAGGATTGCCGCGCGCATTTTGCTGTAGGCAGCATCGGGGATGCGGCGGGCAAAAGGATGCGACTGGCTCTTCAATTGAAATGAAGAATGGCACAAGAGGCAGGCAAAATCGACAACCGGCGTGTTGGCACGGAACCGCCTCAGCCTGTCCGAGTCACAGCTGGGGCAGTAAAGATTCGTTTCCGCCCAGGCTTCGGTGGCTACGCGCGCTCGCTGTGAAGCACTCTTGTAGTGCTCCAGGCCAGCAGTGGGCAGCTCCAGCTCCATTTCCTCCCTAGTAGATCATGAAGATGGGGCAGCTGGGTACCGGCCTGGGAGTTTGAGGAACGCAATGCGTCTGTATTTCGAAACGCCAGAAGTGGCTGACCCTCGCCTTTGGTAGATGACCGCCTGCGTGCCCCGCCGGCGACACAGGAATTCCGGCTCAGCTAGCAGCAAAATGCGGTTGAGGGCGGCAACACGCGACCGATTCAAGGTACCTTCGAGTTCTCCGTTCTCGCGATTTTCCATGAGGATCTCCTTGACGATTTGGAAAGCGGTTTCACTTTTCATAAGCAGCTCCAGACAGTGACGTGGCATTTGAGGTCTTGCATCGTCGACGACGGCATGCGGCGTGTCAAGCGCGGGACAGCAGGCCCGACCGGCTACGCCATGCTGTCATGCTGAGCCCGCCGCGGCGGGCGAAGCATCTCTCTGCGGCGGAGCCAATGACGAGGAGGGATTCTTCGCCCCGACATGGTCGGGGCTCAGAATGACAAGGGCACAAAGGTCGCGGCGTGGCTGCGCGCGTGCTGAGCGGTGTGCTAGCATCGAAATCATCAGACGATGACGCGAGCGGCCTACATCGTGAGTGCGGTGCGCACGCCGATTGGGAAATTCGGCGGCGGATTAGCGGACCTGACCGCGGCGGACCTGGGAGTAATCGCGGTGCGGGCGGCGCTCGAGCGCGCATTCGGTGCAGCGCCGCCGGAGCGCAAGCCCGGGGATGCCAAGCAGGAAGCCAGCGCTTCAGGAGAGATTCTTCGTCCGCCGTGGCGGACTCAGAATGACCAGCAAGAAAAGGGCGCGCGGCGGGTGGACGAGCTGATCTTCGGGAACGCGCGCCCCGCGGGCGTGGGTCCGAACCTGGCGCGGCAGATTGCCTGGCGTTCGGGGCTGGGCGATGACGTTCCGGCCTTCACGGTGAATATGGCCTGCGCCTCGGGCCTGCGCGCGCTGCTGCTCGGCTGGCAGCAGATCCGCCTGGGCGAAGCCGAAATTGTTGTGGCGGGCGGCGCCGAATCCATGAGCCGCGTGCCGTACCTGGTCGAAGCGCGCTGGGGCTTCAAGCTGGGCCACCAGCCGCTGGTGGACGCGATGTACCGCGACGGCTTCCTCTGCCCGATGTCGCAGATGGTAATGGGTGAAACGGCCGAGCTGCTGGCCGAACAGTACAAGATCTCCCGCGAAGAGCAGGACCTCTACGCGCTGGAAAGCCACCAGCGGGCGGCGCGCGCCGCAGCCGAGTGCCGTTTTCGGGAAGAGATCGTCGCGGTCGAGCGCACGGACAAGAAAGGCAACGTCACGCGTCTTGAAAAAGACGAGCACGTGCGCGCCGACGCGACCCTCGAGAATCTGGGCAAGCTCCCGCCGGTGTTTTCCAAGACCGGGAGCGTTACCGCCGGCAATTCCAGCGGCATCACCGACGGTGCCGCGGCGCTGGTGCTGGTCAGCGAGCAGAAACTCGCCGAGCTGCGCCTGGCTCCGCTGGCGCGGGTGGTGGACGCCGCGGTGGCCGCGGTGGACCCGCGGGTGATGGGCATCGCCCCGGTGCCTGCGGCGCAGAAACTCGAGCGGCGTACGGGCTGGAGGCTGGCCGACTACGCTGTTATCGAGCTGAACGAAGCCTTCGCCGCGCAGGTGCTGGCGTGCGACCGCGAGCTGCAATTCGACCGCGGTAAGCTCAACCCCAACGGCGGCGCCATCGCCTTGGGCCACCCGATTGGCTGCAGCGGCGCGCGCATTGCTACGACACTCGCACACGAGCTGCGCCGCGGCAAAGCACCTGCCAGCCGACGCGGCCTGGCCACGCTGTGCGTCTCGGGCGGGCTGGGCGTCGCGTTGGCGGTGGAAACAACCTAGCCGATCACAACGGAGGGCCAAAGACCATGGCGGAAGAAGTCCGGCACGAAGAATTTATGGGCAAGGCGTCGCGGCGCCGGCCGGAAGAGTTCAACTACGTGCGCTACCGCATCGAAGGGTCGGTGGCGCGGATGACGCTCCACCGCCCCGAGCACAACCTGCTCCACGAGCCGATGCTCCGCGAGCTGGCCGCCGGGATCGAGTCGCTCGACGATAAAGACGACGTCAAGCTCGTCGTCCTCGACTCGGCCTGCAAGGTCTTCTCCGGCGGTATTGACATCGGCGAATACACCGCCGAGCGCGTCTTCCAGATGCTCGACGCCTTCCACGCCGCCTTCACCGCGATGCTCGACGTGGGTAAGCCGGTGATTGTGGTGGTCAACGGCCCGGCCATCGGCGGCGGCGCGGAGCTCGCCGCGTTCGGCGACCTGGTGGTGGCCACCCCGAGGGCTCGCTTCGCCCAGCCCGAGATCACCATCGGCGTGTTCCCGCCACTGGCCTCGACCATCCTGCCTTTTCTAATCGGCCCGAAGCGAGCGCTCGAGCTGGTGCTGACCGGCGAGCCCATTACCGCCGAGCGCGCCTGCGAGCTGGGCCTGGTGAACCGCCTGGTCCCGGAGGCGCAGCTCGAAAAAACCGTGAACGAGCTGATCGCGCGAATCACCGCGCAGTCGGGCGCAGTCCTGGCCATGGCCAAGAAGGCCATCCTGGGCGGCATGGGCCTCTCGCTGCGCGACGGTCTGCGCCATTCGATGAACATCTTCTTGAACGAACTCTACCGGCTGGAGGATTCGCAAGAGGGCCTGCGGGCAATGATCGAACAGCGCAAGCCGCAATGGAAGAATCGCTGAGCCCGAAGTTTGGAGACATAGGCTGACGAAACCATGCCTGAACCGCTGACCATCGATCTTGTCGGAGAGCCGCCGGGTTCGCCTGCGGTGCATGATCGGCGCAGCCTGCTGCGTCGCCTGCTGGCGCTGCTGACCGCCGGCGGGGTGGCGTTTGCGCTGACCACCTGGACACTGGTGCGCTACGACGATCCGTTCGGCCCGCTCGGCTGGGGCGCAAGACCCGCAGGCCCCGCAGACGTTCTCAAGGCGCATCTTGAGGCGCTCAACCGCGGCGAACTGCGCGCCGCCTACGCACTTTTTTCGCGGCCATACCGCGCGCAATTCTCCTTTGAAGACTATCGCCGGCTGCTGCTCTCGCATCGGCAGATGTTTCGCACCCGCGAGAGCCGAGTCAGCCGGCAGCAGGAGTCGGGCGAGCGCGCCTTGCTGGAAACGCAAATCCTGACCGAGGGCGGGGAGCATTATCAGGCTCGCTTCACGCTGGTGCGCGCCGAGGGCCGCTGGTGGATCGACGACGTTCGCTGGGGCGCGGAGCCCGCCCTCAAAGGCCGCGTCACTGTCTAATCCATCCCCGACCATTTCGGATTCTTGTGCTCCGGCGGCGCATTGACACGCTGCCGCCGCGGGCATACACTCACCGACGACAATCAGCCGGCTCGGATAAAGGGAAGGCCGCGAAAATCGGCCACGGTCCCGCCACTGTGATCGGCCGGCGCTGCTCGTTTGCAAGGACGCCCACTGGCCCCAGGACTCGTTCGACGAGTCGGGCTGGGAAGGGGCGCTCCTCCTGGGAGTTTGTGACAATGCCCGGAGAGGGGCCAGGCAGCGCCTGAATTCCGCAGCGCGCGCCCGCGATTCGGGACGCGACGCTCGGAAGGCCGTCAGTCAGGAAACCTGCCCGAGTCGTTGTCCGCTGACACTCTTCGCGAGAGAGGGTGTGGCTTCGAGCCCCATTCTTTTTCGTGGGGCTTTTTTGTTGGCCGACGAAATGAACTTTCGACAGACCACTGGCGAGGCTCGTCACAGTTCGCCCGGTGAACGGGCGCGCGCGCGGGCCCTGGTCCGCTCCTACACGGGCTTCTGCGCGCTCGCGATCGTGATTCTGGCCGCGAGTGGGGCGCAAGCGCAGGGCGCGAGTCCCCGGCCCGCGGCGACAGCGCCACCGGTCCAGCAAATTACCGACGAAATCGGCCGGCGAGTAAGCGTTCCGCAGCCGGTGCGGCGGATCGTCTCGCTGGCGCCGAGCCTCACCGAGACGCTCTACGCGTTGGGCGCGCAGGAGCGGCTGGCGGGCGTCACCGACTACTGCGACTACCCACCCGAAGCGCAGGCCAAGCCGAAGGTTGGCGGGGCCGTCAACCCGAACCTCGAACAGGTGGTCGCACTCAAGCCGGACCTGGTGCTGGCGACACGGAGCATCAACCGCCGCGAAACCGTCCAGGCGCTCGACCGGCTGGGCATCGCCGCCTACGTCACCGACCCTCGCTCGGTGGAGGCAGTTCTTGCATCCATCGGCCGGCTGGCCGAGGTGATCGGGGCACGCGAGGCGAGCGAAGCGCTCGTCGCGGAGTTGCGGACGCACTTGGCGGAGCTCAAGCGGCAACTCGGGGCGCGTCAGCCGCGGCGGGTGTTGTTCGTCGTGTGGGCCGAGCCGCTGATCTCCATCGGCCGCGAGACCTTCCTGGCCGATGCGCTGCGCTGGGCCGGCGCCGAATCGGTGGTGGAGACCTCGCAGGACTGGCCGCGGCTGAGTCTGGAAGAGGTCGTGCGCCTCCAGCCGGACTATTTAGTCTTCGCCAGCGCGCATAGCGAGGCGGAGGAGCAAAACTTTGAGGCCTTCCGCGACCGGCCGGGCTGGCGCAATCTCGAGGCGGTCCGCCAAAGGCGTATCGCCGTGGTCAGCGAGGCCATCAACCGTCCTGCACCGCGTCTGGTGGACGCCATCGTCGAGCTGGCGCGTCAGTTGCATCCCGAAGCGTTCCCCGAAAAACCCGAAACGCGAAACTCGAACAGTGAAACTGGGGTGCCAGAGAAAACCGCAACGCCCGAGCGGGAGGAGTGCTGCCAATGCGCCCGGTAACGCTGAAGCGGCTGGCGTGGTCCTGCGGCCTGTTGCTGGCCGTGCTGCTCGCGGTGGTGCTGGTGGCGCTGAAGCTCGGCGCGGTGCCCCTCTCGGTAAGCGACTTGGCGCTCAACCTGGGGCGCGTGGCCATCGGCCGCAGCGCCCAGCTCCCAAGCGAGTACCGGCTGATCGTCTTCGAGCTGCGTCTGCCGAGAATTCTGCTGGGCATCCTCGTGGGCGCGGCGCTGTCGGTGGCAGGCGCTGGCTTTCAGGCACTGCTGCGGAACCCGCTGGCCGACCCATACGTCCTGGGGGTTTCCAGCGGCGCCGCGCTGGGCGCTATCGTGTCGCTTGTCGCCGCGCCGCACCTCACCGCGCTGGGTCCGCTGGTGACGCCCGCGGCGGCGTTTCTGGGCGCAGCGCTGACGATTGCCGCGGTCTATCTACTCGGCCGGCGCGGCGGGCAGCTCGACAGCGGGACACTGCTGCTGGCCGGCATCATCACGGCTTCGTTTCTTTCCGGGGTGATCATGTTCCTGATGACCACGCTTTCCGGGCGCGACCTCCGCGGCATGGCCTTCTGGCTGATGGGCGATCTTTCCACGCCACCGCCGCCTTCGACGCTGGTGCGCTCGGTCTTTGTGGGCGGGATTCTCATCGCGGTAGGTGCGGTTTATACCACCGCCGCAGACCTGAACCTGCTGCTCACGGGCGAGCGCGAGGCGATGCACTTGGGAGTGCAGGTGACGCGAGTAAAACTGGTGGTGTACATCGCGGCGTCGATGCTGACGGGGCTAGCCGTCTCGGTCAGCGGGGCGATCGGCTATGTCGGGCTTCTGGTGCCGCACGCGATGCGGCTGCTGTTCGGCCCCGATTACCGCCTGTTGATTCCCACCTCGGCCCTGGGCGGCGCCATCGCCATCGTGCTGGCGGACACCCTGGCGCGGACGATTGCCGCGCCAACCGAATTGCCGGTGGGGGCCATGACGGCGATGGCCGGCGCGCCGGTGTTCATCTACTTGCTGCGGCGGAGGCTGCGGTGAGCGCGGCTCAGGCGACGGCTTCACGGGCGCACCCGGCAGGCGAGGGCGCGGGCTGGGGTCCGGGCGAAGTGCGGCTCAACGTCGAGCAGGCCAGCTACGCCTACGCCGGCGAGCGAGAGGCGCCCCTGTTCACCCTCGAGGCCACCAGCTTCCAGGCGCGGCAGCGCGAGCTGGTCGCCATCTTGGGGCCAAATGCCAGCGGCAAGTCCACGCTGTTGCGGCTTATCTCGGGCACACTCGCGCCGCTCTCGGGCCGCGTCGAGCTCGACGGTGCGGAGACCAGCCGGCTCGACCCGCGCACACGCGCCCAACGCATCGCCGTCGTCCAGCAGGAAAGCCCGTTGCTCTTCCCCGCGCGCGCCTGGGAATACGTGCTCCAGGGGCGCCACCCGTACCGGCGCGCGCTGCGTTTTGAGACGGCGGAGGACCTTGCGATCGCCACTAACGCCCTGGCGCAGGTGGGCGCCGAGGCCTTGCAAGACCGCTGGATGGACAAGATCTCGGGCGGCGAAAAGCAGCGCGTCATCCTGGCGCGGGCCCTGGCGCAGCAGCCGGTGCTGCTGCTGCTCGACGAGCCCACATTGCATCTCGACATCGGCGCGCAGGTCGAGTTGCTGCAACGGTTGCGGCGGCTGGCGGAAGAGAATCGCTACACCGTTGTCGTCGTGACGCACGAGTTGAACCTCGCAGCCGAGTTTGCGGACCAAGTCGTGCTGCTGCACCGCGGACGGTCCTTGCGCGTCGGCTCGCCCGCCGAAGTTTATCGTCAAGACTTGCTCGAGCAAGTCTTCGAGGCCCCGCTCGAGGTGGAGATCGGCCCCGCGGGCCGGCCTCGAGTCATCGTTCAGGGGAAACGCAGCGAAGGCGCGGGCGCGTAGCCGCGCCTTTGCCCACGCGACGCCGCCCGGCACGCGGGACGCCCCCGCCGCTGGAGGGCGCCGTAAAGATCAACCGCAGACTCCGTGCACGGGAAGACGGTGAAAAGCCGTCGCCGCCGCGCGACTGTAAGGCGGAGAAGTGATCGAGCACAGGCCACTGTTCCAGTCGGTGCCGTAAGGCGCTGGCGTCGGAGCGGGAAGGCCGTGCCGTTTGGTTGTGCCGCCAAGCCAGGAGACCGGCGGAGTCCGCAGCCCAAAAGGCCCGGGAAATGCTCCCGGGTTTTTCGGGACAACCTTCAACTCCCGCGCGAGAGGGAGAGGAGGAAACACCATGCGACTTCGCTTCCCGCTGTTGTTCGCAGTTTTGATCGGGGTTCTGTTCGCCAGCCTTTGCGCGCGCGCGCAAACCACTGCAACCCTTCGCGGAACGCTCACCGACCCAAGCGGCGCAGCCGTGGCCGGTGCCGAAGTCTCGGCGGAGCAGCGCCTGCCGGCAAGCGCTCCCCTGCGCAGTTCGAGCGGCAACGACGGCCGGTTCCAGTTGTCGCTCGCGCCGGGCCGTTACCGCGTCCGCATCACGCATCCCTCGTTCGCCCGGGTCGAGCTGGAGGTTTTGCTAGCGGCGCGCGAAGTGCGCGAGCTGCCGCTGCGCTTGGAGCTCGAGCGGCTGGCCGCGACCGTCGTCGTCTCGGCGCAAGCCGAGCCGGTAGCCGCCCAAGCCGCCACGGCGCCGGTCACCATTGTTACGCGAGAGGAGATCGAGCAGCGTCAGGCCGTTTCGCTCGGCCCACTGCTCGGGAGCCTGCCGGGCTTCAGTTTCACGCGCCTAGGTCGTGAGGGCGGCATCACCACGCTGTTTCTGGACGGCGGCAACTCGAACTTCACCAAGCTGCTCGTGGACGGCACGACGGTGAACGAGCCGGGCGGCTCCTACTTCGACTTTTCCATTCTCACGCTAGACAACGTGGAGAAGATCGAAGTGGTGCACGGCGCCGAGAGCGCCCTGTTCGGCTCGGATGCCATGACGGGCGTAGTGCAGATCTTCACCCACCGCGGCACCACCCGTCGGCCCCAGCTCACCTTGCTAGGCGAAGGCGGCAAGTTTTCCACAGGGCGCGGCGCTGCCCAGTTGAGCGGGCTCGCGAGCCGGTTCGACTACTCCGCTGCAGCCTCCTACTTTGACACCGCCGGCCAGGGGCCGAACGACGGCTTCCTCAATCGCACGCTTTCGGGGAACTTCGGCTGGCGCTTCTCGGACTCCGACACGCTGCGCCTCACCCTGCGGAATAACACGAGCGACGCCGGCGCCGTCGGGCAGACGCGCTTCGAGCCGCCGGATCTCGACCATCACAACGCCTTGCACAACTTCTCCGCCAATTTGAGCTGGGAATTTTCCACTGGCGCGCACTGGCGGCACCGCTTGGCGGGAAACGAGTCATACGAACGGCAACTGTTTGCCAACCCGACAAGCGACTTCTGCTTCTCCGACCCGCCGTTTCTCTGCGATTTCCCGTTCACCGCACGGAACCGCTTCAACCGCTCCGGTTTCACCGAGCAGTCGAGCTATCTGTTCCGTCAAGGAGCTGCCACCGCAGGCTACCAGTACGAGGTGGAGAACGCGACCCTTAACGCGCTCGGAGGCCAGCACGCCCGGCGCAATAACCAAGCCGGCTATCTCGACGGGCGCCTCCAGCCGTGGCGGCGCCTCACCGTCAGCGGCGGCTTCCGCGTAGAGGCCAACCAGAGCTTCGGCACGCGCGTGGTGCCGCGCATCGGCGCGGCCCTCGCGCTGCGTTTCGGCCACGAATTCTGGGGCGCCACCCGGCTGCGTTTTTCCTACGGCCTGGGCATCAAGGAGCCTCAGCTCGATCAATCCTTCGGCTCGGACCCCTGCTTCCCGGGCAACCCCGCGCTGCGGCCCGAGCGCAGCCGGACGTACAACGCTGGGATCGAGCAGCGGCTCGCCTCGGACCGCGTGCGCATCTCCGCGGACTACTTCGACAACCGCTTCCACGATATTGTCAGCTTCACGTTCTGCTTCGAGGGCGGGCCGTGCCCGATTGCTCCCCCGCCCGGCTGCCCGTTTGGCTTCGGCACGTTCTTCAATACCGATCTGGCGCGCGCCCGCGGCAGCAATTTGACGTTCGAGGCGCGGCCGGCGCGCTGGCTGCGCATCATCGGGCACTATACCTACGACGATAGCCGCGTCTTACAGTCACCGAACGCCTTTGACCCCACGCTGATTCCGGGGAACCGGCTGTTCAAGCGGCCCGTGCATTCCGGCGACGTGGTTCTGAACGCCGGCTTCGCCCGGATGAATTGGAACCTGGCGGGCCACTTCACCGGGCGGCGCACCGACAGCGATTTCCTGAGCGTGCGCTTCGGCAACACGTGCATTGGGCCATGCCTCGCCAGCAACCCGGGCTATGCCCGCTTCGACCTGGCCGGCAGTTACAGTTTTCGCCGCAGCGTGACGGCGTTTGGCCGTATCGAAAACCTGCTCGACAAGCAGTACGAGGACTCGCTGGGCTTCCCGGCGTACCGCCGCTCGTACCGGCTGGGGATGAAATTCGTCTTCGGCGGGGAATAGAACCAAGCTTCTCGGGCACAGGGTATGGTTCGACTGCGCTCGCCGCAAGTGCCGTGCCCCTACGGCGAAGGACAAGCAGGTGGTGTCAGGTGAGGGTCGAAGCCTGCGGACTGAGGGGCCACGCCCGGGCGTGGTTTCAGGCGGAGCGAGATATCGCTGATGCTATAATCGACAGTTTGCCATGAGCAAAATTGCCCAGGAAGCGCGTCGAATCGCGCGCGAGGTGCTCGAGCAGTACGAGCCTGTCATCGGGCTCGAGGTGCACGTGCAACTGAAGACCGAAACAAAGGTATTCTGCGCCTGCTCGACCCACTTCGGCGACCCGCCCAACACCAACGTCTGTCCCGTCTGCCTGGGCCTGCCGGGATCGCTGCCCGTGCTCAATCGCCGGGCCCTCGAGATGGCCGTGCGCGCCGCGCTGGCCCTGCAATGCACGGTGTACGCCCGCTCGCGCTTCGCGCGCAAGAACTACTTCTACCCCGATCTGCCCAAGGGCTATCAGATTTCGATGTACGAGCTGCCGCTGGCCTCCGCCGGCCGGCTCGAAATCGACCCGGCGGGCGACGTCGGCGCCCCCAAGCACATCGGCATCACCCGCTTGCACATGGAGGAGGACGCGGCTAAGGCCATGCACGAGGGCTTCCCGGACTCAGACCGCAACTCCTACATTGACTACAACCGCTGCGGCGTACCGCTGATCGAAATCGTGTCGGAGCCCGACCTGCGCTCGCCCGCCGACGCCTACACCTACCTGAACACGCTCAAGCAGGTGCTTCAATACACCGCCGTGAGCGATTGCAATATGGAGGAAGGCTCGCTGCGCTGCGATGCCAACGTGAGCGTGCGGCGGCGCGGCGCAGACAAGCTCGGCGTTAAGACCGAAGTGAAAAACCTGAACTCGTTCCGCTACCTGCAGCGCGCGCTCGAATTTGAAATCGAGCGGCACATCGGCGCGCTCGAATCCGGCGGGCAGATCGAGCAGGAGACGCGCCTGTGGAACCTGGCGGCGGGGCGCACCGAGCCGATGCGCTCGAAGGAATTTGCGCACGACTATCGCTACTTCCCTGACCCCGACCTCCTGCCGGTGCACGTGGGCGAGGCGTGGAAAGCCAAGATCGTCGAGACCATGCCCGAGCTGCCTGCGGCCCGGCGCGCGCGATTCCTCCGCGATTACTCGCTCACGGCGTACGACGCCGGCGTGCTCACCGACACGCGCCCGCTGGGCGATTATTTCGAGGCCGTCGTGCGCGCTGGCGCTTCGCCCAAGAGCGCCGCGCACTGGATCCAAACTGAAATGTTGCGCCAGATGAACGAGGCAGGTGTTGTCGCTGAACTAGTTGACGAGTTTAAACCCGCACCAAGGGAATTGGCTCTGTTACTTCAGGGGATCCACAACGGCCAAATCACGCCAGCGATGGCAAAGAAAGTTTTTCCCCGGATGTTTGCAACCGGTCGAAGCGCGGAGGAAATCATCGCCGCCGAGGGCTTGGCGCAAATTAGCGATGTCGGCGAGATCGAGCGCCTCTGCCGCGAAGTGATTGCGGCCTATCCGGAGAACGTGGCGAAGTACCGCGCCGGGAACGAGGGAGTTTTCAAGTTTTTTGTGGGGCAGGTGATGCGCGCCTCGCGGGGACAAGCCAACCCGCAGCAGGTGAATGACGCGCTGAAGCGCCTGCTTGATTAGAATGACGCAGTCTGAGAAATCAGCGCCGGCAGCGGGTATGTCTGCCGCGGAGATGCCGAGAATACAAACAAATAAGCCGAACCTAACCGCGTTCTGTTCACCGGGAGAAACCTATGGCTGCGTTGAAACAGGGGGACAAAGCGCCGGCGTTTCGATTGTTGGCCGATGACGGGCGGCAAGTCGCGCTCGGCGACCTGCGCGGCGCTCCGGTGGTGCTCTATTTCTTTCCCAAGGCGCAGACCCCGGGTTGAACCAGCGAAGCGTCCGAGTTTCGCGACGCCAAAGCAAAGTTCGACAGGGCCGGCGTGGTCATCCTGGGCTGCAGCGCGGACAGCGTGGAGGCGCTGGCGCAATTCCGCGCCAAGAATAAGATCAATTTCTCGCTGCTGAGCGATCCGGAGTTTACAGCCATCGAGGCCTACGGCGCCCGGCGGATGAAAAGTTTTCTGGGGAAATCGTTCCTGGGGATCGTGCGCAGCACCTTCTTGATCGGCCCGGACGGGAAGATTGCCCGAGTCTGGGAGGCGGTCAACCCGAAAGGACACGCGGCGCAGGTGCTCGAAGCGCTCGACGGCAAGTAAAGGCTGGCTCGCAGTCCGCCGGCAGCTGTTTATCACTCGGAGGGAGTCCGCCACGGCGGCCGACCGTTCACTGCGGCCAAAGAATACCTCGCCGCAGAATTATTCTTCGGCCCCGACGTAGTCGGAGGCTCAGGATGACCTCGCCGTCAAGTGGCGACGCGCTGCGGGCAATGCAGCTTCCGTGCTGCGCCGCTTGACCGGCCCCGATCTACTTCACTGTAAATGCTTCCTTCACGGTGAACCGCAGCC
>JBASRK010000084.1:0-6577 GCA_049273775.1 Candidatus Acidiferrales bacterium | reverse complement strand
ACCGCGACGACAACACAGTTACGCTGTTTAATGCCGCAACGCTCGAGCAGGTCGCGACCATCCCTGTTGCCAGCCGCCCGGAGCAAGTCGTCGTCCGGCCCGACAGCTCGACGGCGTTTGTCTCTGCCACAGGCTCGAACCAGATCTCCGTAGTAGACCTGGTTCAGCGCGCCCTTCTGGTTAATCTGCCTGTCGCGGGCGCTCCGGGTGAGCTGATCCTCAAGCCCGATGGAGGCGAGCTGTACGTGACCGCTCCGGAATCCCACGGTCTCGAGATCGTGAACACCTGGACGACCGAGGTGGCCGAATCCATGCTCCTCGGGTCGGCGCCGACCCATGGGGTGCTCACCGCTGACTCCCAGTGGCTCTACGTCTCTGACTCGGCGGCGGGTCGGGTGATGCCAGTCTGGATCGGGGCGCGGCGGATGTCACGGCCGATTCCGGTCGGGCAATCTCCGGGCGTGTGCCGCCTGGACCCGGGTGAAGATCTGTTGCTGGTGGTCAACGAGGGCTCGAACGACCTGGCCGTGGTCCGCGTCCGCACGCAGAGCCTGCTGACCATGATTCACGTCGGTCAGCGTCCCCGCGACATCGCCGTCAAGGTTTTCTAGCGCCGCCGAGCCGCGGCTCCGCCCCACAGAGGAGGATTCCGCAGAATGATTTTCTGTGGCTGTACATGAATTGAAAAGCTTACTTGCGCGAAGATTTTTTGTAAAACGCTCCGATCGGAACTATTCCTATCAAGTCCCGGGCCAGGCGAAGGCTTCCGCGCCGAGCTTCACTTCCAACCAGCCTTCGGCCGGCAGCACGTCCACCGGCAGGCCGCCCTGCCAGAGCGCGATGCTCAACGCCAGCGAATTGCGCCCGCTGAGCTTGAGCATTTTCCGAGCGATGGCCACCTCCAGGATCTTGTTGAACGCCGCCGTCACCAGCTCATTCGGCCCCAGCAGGCAGAAGTCCTTCGGCTCCAGCAGACATCCGGCCAGCCGGCCCTCCTCGATGCGTGCCACCAAGCGTAACTCTTCCTCGGCACGCACGGTGACGCGGAATTCCGAGTTGCGCATCCCCGCCAGCGCGTCCGGAAAGGCGTCCACTCGCACGTATAAGAACTGCTCATCGAAGCCGTAGCGCAACTCGCGGAGGAAGTATGTCCGGCCGTGCATGGCGCTGTGGCGGCGGTCGGCGGAGTACAGGCCCGCTCCCAGCCACTCGAAGTAAGACGTCTCGCGCCCGTCCACGCGCACGTGGAGATACGCCGAGGGCGGCGCTACCACGGCGCGTTCGGGCTGGCGCTTGATCGGCTCGGCCAGCTCATCGGGCGCCTCGGCACCCAGCGAGAGGTAGATTTCGGTGAGGTGCTTACGGTAGAGCGCATCGAACTCGGCGTCGTTCGCTGAGCTGTGCTCCGGACCGTACCACCAACACCAGTCGCTGCCCTCGGCCGCCAGCACCGCCTCGTACGCCGCCCCGAGTTGCTGCTCGGTTGGCGCGTCAGCACGCCCTGCTGCCCGGCTCTCCTCGGCCCGGCCATAAAACGCTCGCGCCTCACGCAGCAGCTCCCAGGCAGCCACGTCCTCGCGGTCGCCGATCCACACGTCAAAATTCGCATTGATCCACGATGCTGGGAAAATCTGCTCGATCGCGGGGATCTCGCCGGCGGCCGCGAGCGCCTCGCTGGCCGTCAGGGCACGGATGTCACCATCGCTTTCGATGCGGCGGTAAAATTGCCGCAGGAATTCGCGGCCGTTGCCGGGGTAATTCTCCCAGGCGTTCTCGCCGTCCAGGATGATGGCCACGGTGAGCGGTCGCCCAATCTGGACCCGCTCGCCCAGGGCGCGGATGCGGCGGTGCAGGTCCTCGGCCGCGGCCCCAGCGTCCATGCGGCTGTATACGAAGCCGATCAGGTCGGAAAGGAAGCGATCGCGGAAGAAGCCGGTGATTTCGCGGTTGCCCAGCCGAACCTGCAGCGGTGAGTAGAGCCGGTCGGCGTTGGCAGGAACGCCCGCGGCGTCGCGGCCAAACCCGATCCCCAGCGTGCGGCCCAGGACGCCTTCGTCGGAGGCAAACCACCGGAAGCCGAGCTCGGCGGCGAGGCCCAACGCCTGGTCGGAAACAGAGCCCTCGGACGGCCACAGCCCCGCCGGGGCCCGTCCGAAGACCCTTTCGTGATAGCGCTTTGCGCGGAGCAGTTGCTCGCGGGCGTCTTCAGGATGGCAGAACGGCGGCTGGGGCAGCGGCGTCGAGGGGTTGGCCGTCCGGGCGATGTCGGTATCGCACAGCAGAGGGAGGATGGGGTGGTAAAAGGGCGTGGTCGAGATCTCGATCTGGCCGCGCCCGGCGGCCGAGCGGTATTCGGGGAGCACCAGCGCCAGCAGCTCCAGTTGCTTGGCCCGCAGCTGCTCCTTGTCCTGCTTGGTGAAGTCGGCCCCTTTTCGCGAAAGCCGCGAGACCACCGGGTCACCGGCGAGCCACGCCTCGTCCATCCAAGCCAATTGCGAAAGAATCTGGAGGTCGCGCCAGTCGCGAGGCCCGAAGTTTGCGGCGGGTGACTCACCGCCCGGCGCTTGGGACCATTCGAAGAGTTCGACGTACCGCGGCCAGCGGCGCATCAGGTTGTCCCGGTTCACCTGGAAGGCGCGGGAGAGGGTCTCTTCTTTCTCCTCGGCGGTCAGCTCCGCGGCAGGGCGCAGCGCCAGATTGAACCACGACTCATCGAACCGCCCGCTGGCGTATTCTTCAAGCTGCGCGCCCAGCGACGGCACCATGTTGAAAGTGGCATGCACGCCCGGGAACTCCTCGAGCAGCTTCACCATGCCCCAGTAGTCCTTTAGCGCGTGCAGCCGCGTCCAGGGCAGCACGTAGCGCCCGGTCGAAGGGTCGCGGTACTGGGGCTGGTGCATGTGCCAGAGCAGGACCAGGTGAACGCGGTTCATCCGGCCAGAGTCTCCTGTGGGGCTGCTCGCCCCGTGCTAGAATGGCAGGCCCAAGCGATGCGCATCATCGATCGCTACATCTACCGGCAAGTTTTCTCTCATGCCCTGCTCGGCCTGGCCATCTTCACCTTCGTCTTCTTCGTGCCGCAACTGATGCGCCTGATGGAGTTGGTTGTGCTCCACTCCGGTTCACCGGGCAGCGTGGCCCTGCTCTTTCTAACCATCTTCCCCGGGGTGTTATCGTTCACTCTGCCCATGGCCGTGCTGGTCGGCATTCTGATCGGCCTGGGGCGCATGTCAGCCGACAGCGAGCTGATCGCGCTCAACGCTCTGGGCATCGGCCTCCGCCGGTTACTGCTGCCGGTCGGCGTTCTCGCTCTGGGCGCTGGCTTGCTCACCCTGGCGATGACGCTGTGGCTGGGACCTGCGGCCGTGCACACGCTGCACGCGCTCGAAGACCGCCTGCGCGCCAGCCAGGCCTCCATTCAGGTGCAACCACGGGTGTTCGACGAGCGCTTCCCGCACATGGTCCTCTACATCCAGGATGTCGAGGCCGTGGCGACCCGCTGGCACGGCGTATTATTGGCGGAGTCGAGCGCGGAGAACGGTTCACGGCTCACGTTGGCGGAGGAAGCCATTGTAATTGCTGATCGCGAGCAGGGCAAGCTGGAGTTTCATCTGCGCCAGGGTAGCACGCACGAGTATTCGCGCCGCGAACCCGAGCGCTACTCGGTGACCACCTTTGGCCAAAGTGACTGGCCGGTGGAAGTGTCCGACTTCTCAACCCCGCGAGACGTCCCGCGAGCCAATACGGAACGCTCCCTTGCCGAGTTGCTGGCTGAGGGCGGGCCGAACTGGCGGCAAGCGCGGGTGGAGGCACACCGCCGTCTGGCGTTTCCCGTCGCCTGCCTGGTGTTTGCTCTGGTGGCCGTGCCGCTGGGGGCGCGCCCACGTCGCGGCGGCCGCGCCTCGGGCTTTCTGGTGGCCCTGATGCTGATCAGCGGGTACTATTTGGTGCTCGTCGGCGGTGCTGGCCTTTCCCGCCAGGGCAGCCTCGCGCCTGCAGCGGGCATCTGGGCTGCCAACTTGCTGACCAGCCTGCTGGGCTTGGTTTTGCTCCCGCGAATGGAGCAGACCCACGGGGATGGACTGCTGGCTCGCTCGGCCGCTGCTGTTCTGGCTCGCTGGCGACACCGCGGCAAGTCTCGGCCGACCGCACGCCCCTCAGCGCAGAATGTCGTCCCCATCGGGCCGGCAGGCTCGCGGCGTGCGGCGCCGCCCTTTCGTCTCGGGCGCGCCTGGGGTTTTCCCCAGTTGATGGACCTGTACCTCCTCCGCAATTTCTTTTTCTATTTTTTCCTGTTGCTGGCCGGCTTCATCCTGGTGTTTGAGACGTTCACCTTCTTTGAGCTGCTCGACGATATTGCGCGCCATCGCGCCCCCTTCATCGTGGTGGCCAACTACTTCCGCTACCTGGTACCGCCACTTGCCTATCAGCTGGCACCGCTGGCGGGTCTGGTGGCAGTGCTGATTACTCTCGGCGTGATGACCAAGAATAATGAAATCGTGGCCTTCAAGGCTGGCGGGGTGAGTCTCTACCGCCTCGCATTGCCACTGCTGGCCGCGGGCGTGACCCTGGCCGGGGCCATGCTTATGCTCGACGACACCTACTTGCCGCGCGCCAACCAGCGCCAGGTGGCCTTGCGCAACCAGATTAAGGGCCGCCCCGCGCAGACCTTCTATCAGCCGCGTCGCCAGTGGATCTTTGGCGAAGGCTTCAAGGTGTACAACTACGAGCTGTTCGACCCTGACCGCAGCCTCTTTGGCGGCCTTAGCGTCTTCGAGCTGGATCCGGTCACATTCCAGATGCGCCGGCGCGTCTTCGCCAGCCGCGCCCACTGGGAAGAGCAGCAAAAGACCTGGATCCTCGAATCGGGCTGGGTGCGCGACTTCCAGGGGCGCAGCGTCACGCGCTACGCCTCTTTTCCTGTCACCGCGCTCCCCGAGCTCACCGAGCCTCCCAGCTATTTCAACCGCGAGGTGCGCCAGTCCTCACAGATGAACTGGCGCGAGCTGCGCCAGTACATCCGCGACCTCCAGCAGGCCGGCTTCGACGTCGCGCGACTCTCGGTGCAGTGGCACAAGAAGCTGGCCTTCCCTCTGATCGCGCCGATCATCGCTTTGCTGGCGATTCCGTTTGCGTTCCTGGTGGGCACCCGCGGGGCGATCGGCGGGTTGGCGCTGGGTGTGGCTATTGCCATCGTCTACTGGGGCGCCTCGGCGTTATTTGAGGCCATGGGCGCCTACGGGCAACTGCCGCCGCTGTTAGCGGGTTGGGCGCCCGACGGCATCTTCGGCTTTCTCGGGCTGTACTTCTTCCTGAAAATGCCGACCTAAGTAGCGCCATCGGTAATGCCCTTTTGTTGTAACGAACGAAATGGTTTCCGATTACAACCCCGCATCAGATCATCGTTGCCGGAAAATTTGGAAGATGGAACGCTCGTCTCTGTTCACTGCCGTGGAGGACTTTCGCGGGGCACAAATTTGAGATGGGAAATCAATGGAACCCGCGGGGATTTGGTCGTAACGAGTTCACTAGGATACCCAGCCGTCGGCGAGGTCAAAATCCAGGGGGGCAAGGCGATGACACAACGGTGAACGATCTTGCCATTCCCTCAAAATATATTCGTAGAAACGGGCCCAGTGGACCAAAGGACAGGCCGCATTTTACAACTACGCGCGTCTTGCCGAGGACTTAAGAACTGGAACTCACCTCAGTGCAACATTTGATGATGCCGTCGTCCTGCACAAGGTAATTGATGCGGTTGAGATATCTGCGAACAGTGGATCGCGGAAGGCACTCTAGGTACGAGGGACCCGGAGCCCCTGCACCCCTGAGCCCTAGAAGCCCGCAGGAGGAACAGCCAAATGGATGCTCCAACGGAAATGAGGCAGAGAGCCGACCTTCGCGATTATTTAGCCGCCGAGCGAACTCTTCTTGCATGGATTCGCACGGGTTTGGCCTTGATGGGATTTGGATTTGTTGTGGCGCGTTTCGGGCTTTTCCTGCAAGAGCTCCAAGTCGCCCAACACACTCTCGCGGCACATTCATACGGACTGTCGCTGTGGTTCGGCACCGCGCTAATCGCAGTTGGAGTGGTAGTAAATCTATTTTCCGGATGGCAACATGCTCGATTGGTCCGGGAGCTCGATCGCTGCCAACAGATGCATTCTCGTCCTCCGACGCTGGCTGTCACAATCGCTTTGTTCCTGGCCTTGGTCGGACTCGCGATGACAATCTATCTAATTTCACTCCGCGGTTCCGCGCGTTCGCATTCTGGCATCGATTCCCGAAACAATGAGGAGGCACCTATGGCACCGACCACAGACAACGGCATCATCTCTATTCCCAGCAAGCACTCGGTGGACCAGACAGTGGAAAAGCTCAAGGGTATTTTGCAAGCGAAAGGAGTCACGCTCTTCGCGCTGGTCGACCATAGCGGAGAAGCGGAAAAGGTGGGAATAAAAATGCGCCCCACCAAGCTGATGATCTTCGGCAGCCCCAAGGCCGGCACACCCCTGATGCTGGCCGCTCCCAGCAGTGCCATCGACCTCCCTCTTAAAATTCTGATCTGGGAAGATGG
>JBASRK010000076.1:0-8242 GCA_049273775.1 Candidatus Acidiferrales bacterium | reverse complement strand
GCTCCTGTCCCAGTTCAAGCTTCGCGAAGATGCGGATCGCGCCCGGTGCCTGGCGCTTGGAGCGCCGTGTGCGCAGCTCTCTCACTGGCCGTCGTTTGCCACGTTTCTTCGCCGTGATGACAGTTCCCTCCCAACCTTTCAGCAGGTCGCTCTACAGTCGTTGAATCAGTTTACCTCACGGGCGTGATTGCACAAGACGGAATACCCGCGGTTTCCTCGGGTTACGGTGTGGGGCACGTGCCAAATGGGTTCATTAAAAGGCGGAAGTTAACCGCTCATTTTCCTCGCTCGAGCGGGAAATCGGGCGCTACTTCAAAGCGCTTGGACAGGGGAAGCTTTCGATCCGGCGGTTAGAAGAGGAGATTAGCACCCTGGAGGCACACAAACAATCGCTGCAACGGCAATATGATGATCTCCAACGAAGGATAAATGAATCAGTTGTGCGGGACTATAACGCTGAAATCCTGCAGCGGACTCTTCGAGACTTCCGAACTGTCTTTACGGCCCTAACTCCCCCGGAGCAATCGGAAGCTCTGCAGTGCGTCCTCAACGGATTGATTGTCCATCCCCTAAAGCTTGACTTGGAGATTTTCGAGCTTGAGGAGTTTCTTCCTGGTTCGCAGAAACGTAAGGATTGGCTCCCCGACTTGTACGATTTGCGAACGCTTCGATTTGAGCTTCCTAGAAACCTTTACAAGCAACACTTATCTCCCCCAGAAAAGCCGATCTGAGGTACCGGCGTACACCGATGCTAAGGGGGTTTGCCAAAACCCTGCTGCGGGTTTATGAACCAGCCTAGCAGAGATGCCACAAGCCACTACCGGATCGGGTCATGGGGTCACTTAACTTGAAACACAGGTAGTGGGCTACTTTGTCAAAGTAGCCCACTACCGAAACACAGGCTTGCTGTTTTTTAAGGAGACTCTTTGGAAAAAGTTGAAAAAAATGGGGCACTGTCGGTTCGTAGTTATCCACGTCACTGCGATGCCCGCGCACAAATCGAGAAATCAAGGATTCTTTTCTAGGAACACTTTCAGGAACTACTTTCGCCCCCCGGTTGAGATATGGAAGAATAGCAAAATGACCCGGCGTCGCATATTGATGATCGGACTCGATGGGTTCGATCTGGCCTTGGCCGAGCGCTTCCTGAATGAAGGTGCCCTCCCGAACATTGCGCGGCTTCGGATGCAGGGCGCGCGCTACGAACTTGACCATGGCAGAGACAGGTACTCGGGCCTGGCCTGGGAGCATCTCAGCTCGGGGAAAGCGCCAAGCGACGGGGGCCGATGGTCGGCCATCACCTTCGATCGGACCACGTACGCGGTTCGTCAGGAACCTACATCAGCGCGCCCGTTCATGGCCAACCTCTCAGCGCGAACGGTCGTTTTCGATGTTCCCTACTGCGACCTTTCGCAGGCCCCTCAGGTCCGCGGCGTGACCAGCTGGGGAGCGCATGACCCCGGTGTTGCGGTGGCCTCGCGCCCCGACGGTATTCACCAGGAACTGCGACGCCTCTTCGGGCCCTATCCCGCAATGCAATGGATTTATGGGTTTTGTTGGCCGTCTGCCGACAAGGCGCGCGCAGCGGGCGATGCCCTCGCGCGGGCAGTCGAGGTGCGCGCGCGGGCATCTCGTTGGCTGCTTATGGACCGGCTGCCCGATTGGGACCTCGCAATGGTAGTCGTCAGCGAAAGCCATTCAGCCATCGAACCATTATGGCACGGCGTGGATCCCAACCATCCTCTCCACGCCATCGAATCGGCGGCTCCAGCAGCAAGCGGATTGCGGAAGGTCTACGGCGCCATAGACCGTCTGATCGGGGATCTGCATGAAGCATTTCCCGACGCCACTGTCTTGGTATTCGCCATGCACGGAATGGGGCCGAACGATAGCGACGTGGCAGCCATGGTGCTGCTCCCCGAACTACTCTATCGTTCCGCTTTTGGAGCTCCGTACATGCGTCCGGTTGCGTATTCGCGATCCACGCCTGACGGCACGCCGCTTCTCGCCGAGGACGCCTTCTGGGACGAGGTAATGTTGCACGCGGTGCCGAAACACCAACCGCCCGCCCGATTGCCGGATCGTCTAGCCAAATGGATATCCGAACTTACTGGATTCGATATTGGTCGCCCCGACCCATCAGGAATCACGTGGATGCCGGCGGCGCGATATTCCCAGTTTTGGCCACGCATGCCCGCCTTCGCGCTTCCGGCATACTACGACGGGCGCATTCGGATCAACGTGGTGGGGCGCGAGGCCAAGGGAGTCGTTCCGGTGGCTCGATATGCAAGAGCCTGTGACCAGATGATCGAATTGCTGGGTGAATGTCGTAATCTGCTGACCGGGGAGAAGGTGGTCGCCGATATCCACCGGCCGAAGCAAGATGCGAACGATGTCGGTGCGTCGGAAGCGGACCTTTATGTGATATGGCAATCTGCCCCCTTGGGACTGTTGAACCCGCGATTTGGATCGATCGGTCCGGTCCCGTATCGCCGCACAGGAGGTCATACGGGCGCACGCGGCTTTCTTTACATCGCCGGCAACGGCATCGCGCCCGGTGATCGTGGCCTCGTCAGTTCCTTTGATGTTGTTCCGACCATCATAGATCTGCTTGGTGAAGGCAGAACGCCCGGCATAAGCGGCAGATCGCTCGCCCGGGGACTTGATGCATTGGCCTAGCTGGTTGTGGCTGCTGGGTCCGGTTCACAGCGCCCCACCCATCTGCCGGGGTCAGTTGCTGCGCTCACCAGTTCCGGAACCCATTGCTCCGGAGCGGCAACGCCCGGGCAGAACTAAGTTCTCAGATGCATCTCAGCGATCGTGTGCTGAAAGCTATCGTTTTCGCACATGCTGGCCGGTGCACTGCAGAGCTTCCGACTGCTCCTGTGGAGTTAGGGCGTGGAAGACATACCACACGCACACGGCGAATCCTCAGAGTGGTGATCGTCTGCTCCGATGAAATGGGAGTTCTTGGTACGAGGGCCTGCCCTGCGCTCCGATCCGCGCTTCCAAGACCTGCTGCACCGCATCGGCCTTCCCCCTAATTCCTACCTGCCCGAAAACATGTGAGACTGTTGAAAAAGTCAGTTTGGGGGCTGATTTTTCTAGAGTGACCATCCGCTTCTGTGCTACGTCGGCGTTCAGGAGGAACGCCACGGAGGATGGGTCGACAGCTACGTTCCCGCGGTCCGGATTCTCTGTTGCAACCGAGAGCAACCCCGGCTGCTTCCCGCCGAAGGCCTGGAGATTGCTTCGACCTGCGCGTGAGAGTAACATTTCGCCGGAAAGTGCCCGCGCAAAGAGAATGCACCATTGAATCCGGCCGCTGCACGCGCGCTGCTCACCCGCGATAAGAACGCTCCATGCATGAGCTTTTACTTCATTCCCGCCGTGGGGTTTCTGGCTGCCTTGGCTGTCAATGTTCTTGTGGCCCGAGGCGACGAGGACCGTTTTCGCAAGCAGCGTGAGGAAATGGTGCGCACGGAGATTGCCGCGCGGCGCTGGGGCGAAGCGGAGGCGGTGCGCGATCCACCCGTGCTTGAGGCGTTTCGCCAGGTGCCGCGGCATCTGTTTGTGCCGCCAGCCCTGGTGGGCCAGGCCTATGAGGACAGGCCTTTGCCCATCGGTTACGGCCAGACGATTTCGCAGCCTTACATCGTGGCGAGGATGACCGAGCTGGTCGAGCCGAAGAAGGGCGGCCGCGCGCTCGAGATCGGAACCGGTTCGGGCTACCAAGCAGCCATCCTTTCTGAGCTCGTAGGCGACGTCTATACGATCGAAATTATCGAGCCGCTGGGAGTGGCGGCGCGCGAGCGCCTGGCCGCGCTGGGTTACAAGAGCGTCCAGGTGCGCGTCGGTGACGGCTACTATGGCTGGCTCGAGAAAGCGCCGTTCGACTGCATTGTGGTGACGGCCGCGGCCAACCACATCCCGCCGCCGCTTGTTGAGCAGCTCAAGCCCGGCGGCCGCATGGTGATTCCGGTCGGGAACCCCTTCCAGCCGCAGACGCTCGTGCTGGTGACGAAAGGCAGCAAAGGGCCCCGCGATATCCAGGTGCGCAGCCTCATGCCGGTAGCGTTTGTGCCGCTGGTGGGCGGCCCGAATAAGAAGTAGGACCGGATGCTCTGGCCAGCCCCTCGCTCTTTCGCTGCATGAGTCGCCGCGATGCAACCCTGCTTCTCGTTTCGGCGGCGGTACTGGCCGATGAGGTCGTGCTGGTGCGCGCCTTCTCCATCGGCCAGTGGTACCACTTCGCGTACATGGTGATTTCTATCGCGCTGCTTGGGTTCGGTGCCAGCGGCACGCTGCTGGCAGCCTTGGCGCAAAGAAAAACGAATTTCGCTGCCGCCGGCTCGCCGGGCGTTTACTCAGGCTGGTTTGCGCTCTCGGCCACGGTGTTTGCGCTGGCACTGCCCGTGTCGTTCGCGCTGGCGCAGAAGATTCCTTTCGATGCCTTCCTCATTGTTTGGGACCGGCAGGAGTTGCTCTTCCTGGGCTGCTATTACCTCGTGCTGTTTGTGCCGTTCTTCGCTGCGGCGACGACGATTGGTCTCGCCTTCTTGGCGCAATCAGAAGAAAGCCCCCGCCTCTACTTCTATAACTTGGTCGGTTCGGCGGCCGGCGCGGCAGTAGCAGTCGGCCTGCTGGAGGTAGCGCCGGTCGAGCGCGCGATGCTGGCCGTGGCCGGGCTGGCAGAAGGCGCGGCGGTGCTGGCGTTGCTCGATTTTGTGGCGCGGCCCGTCACGCGGGGCCGCCGCCAACTGGCTGCGGCTGCGCTGGCAGCCATGGCTACGCTGACGCTTTTGTATGTCTTCCGGCCGCCCACTGTGCGGCTTTCGCAATACAAGGGCCTGAGCTACGCGCTGAACCTGACTGGTGCGCGCCTGCTGGCTACGCGCTCGAGCGCGATCAGCCGGGTGGACGTAGTTGCAAGCCCCGCCATTCGCCACGCGCCGGGGCTGTCGCTGGTGGCCCCGTCGGAAGTTGCCACACCACCGCAGCTCGGGCTCTACGTGGACGCAGAAACAGCCGGCGCTATCACTGCGTTCGATGGCAACACGGGCAAGCTCGCTTATCTCGACTGGATGACCGCTGCGGCTCCGTATTACGCGCGGCCGCAGGCGCCGCGCGTATGCGTGCTGGGAGCGGGAGGCGGCGCGAGCATCTTGCTGGCATTGCGCCACGGCGCGCGTGAAGTGGATGCGGTGGAACTCGACCCCAACGTGATTCGTCTGGTGCGTGAAACATTTCGCGATTTCGGCGGCGTACTGTACGACCGCGCTGGCGTGCGCGCGCACCGCGCCGAGGCGCGTGCGTTCATGGAAGCAGCGCCGGCGAGATGGGACGTCATTGATATTTCACTGGTGGACTCCTTTGCCGCCTCGGCAGTCGGGCTAGGCGCCGCGAGCGAAAGCTACCTCTACACCCAGGAAGCGCTGGAGACCTACCTGCGTCACCTGCGCCCCGGCGGCATGCTCTCGGTCACGCGATGGGTGCACATGCCGCCGCGCGATGAACTGAAGCTCCTCGCTACGGCTGTCGCCGCGCTCGAACAAATGGGCCTCCAGCCGGGCGACCGCCTGATCCTGCTGCGCAGTTGGGCCACCGCGACACTCTTGCTGAAGCGCGAGCCGTTCGCGACATCGGAAATCGCTGCGCTGCGGCAATGGGCCGAGGAGCGCCTGTTCGACACGGCTTATTTCCCGGGCATTGCACCGGGTGAGAGCAACCGCTTCAACCTGCTCGAGCACGACACCTACGCGGAAGCCACGGCCGCTATACTGGGCGGAGGCGCACGCCGCGAGGAGTTCTTCCGGCGCTATGCATTCTTCGTGCGAGCCGCCACGGACGACCGCCCGTATTTCTTCGACTTTTTCCGCTGGCGCGCACTGCCGCTGATGCTGGCCACAGTCGGCGCTGCATGGATCCCGTTTGTCGAGTGGGGCTACCTGATCCTCGTGGCCACGCTGGCACAAGCCACGCTGCTCGGCGCGCTGTTTATCGTTCTGCCGCTTGCCCTCCTGCGGCGCCGCGCCGTATCTGACCGATCTGCGTCTCCCCGCCCGGCCAGTCGGCGCACACGGCTGTTCGTCCTCATTTATTTCCTGGCGCTGGGGGTTGGCTACCTGTTCGTGGAGATGGCACTGATCCAGAGGCTCGTGTTTTTCCTCGCCAATCCGATCTATGCTGTGGCAGTCGTGCTGGCCGGGCTGCTGCTCGTCTCGGGTCTGGGCAGTGGCTGGGCTGCGCGGCGGCTGAACGAGGCCGGCTCGGCGCTGCGCATGGCTGCCTGGGCGGCACTCGCCGTGGCGGCCATTGCGCTGGCCTATGCGTTCGGGCTACGTGCCGTTCTGCTGCCGCTGCTCGGATGGCCGCTCGGCGCACGCATGGCTGTAGCGCTGGTCGTCATGCTGCCGCTGGCGGCGATGGGCATGCCGTTTCCTCTCGGGCTGCGCCACCTGGGGCTCACCCACGCGGAGCTTCTGCCCTGGGCCTTGGCCATCAACGGCTGCGCTTCCGTGGTAGCGACTTCGCTGGCCACGCTAGTAGCACTGGGCACGGGGCTGGTGGCTGTGCTGGTGGCCGCGGCGGCGAGCTACGCTGCGGCCGCACTCGTGGCGCACCGCTGGCAAGCCGAGAACGTCAGTGCTTGACTCACCCGCTGTGGTGGGTGCCGCGCGGGTCATGGCGACCTTTTGGCGTTCGGCTTCCATTCCGGCGTGTCGCCGTCTCTTTGCCCTTGTCTTGCGCCCAGACGTTCTGCGCGAGCAGGCGCCGGTAGCGCGCCACGTTCCGATTGTGCTCCTCGCGACCTCCCGCCAGCCGAGGGCATGATTTTGGGCGTATCGTCGCCCACTCGGAATGTATGGTCCGCCGCCTCGCCGCAAGCGAAATGTGAGGGTGTCACAGGTTGGTCTGCGCAAATGTATACGGCCTTTGTTGGAGTGGATCACTCCTGGCCAGGATGGAATGCGCTGCGCTCTTTTCCCCATTAGTTATTCAGTCTTGAGAGACTTCTTCCGAGTACGGGTTTTGAGAGCGCCGGGTTCGACCGTTGTGCCATCTCCTCATTCGCCAGCAGACCTGGCAGGAAATCATGAGCTTCGCAGTAGTCGCTAGGCTGCAGCTACATCGGCCATCACGGGAGGCCGATATTGTTCATTCTTAGCGAGCACGGCCCAGGCTATGCGGGCGAGCTTATTCGCTAACGCCACGGCGGCGACGTTGCGATGAGTGCGCGAGGTGAGCTGTGCCAACCACGCACTCAGACCGGATGACTGCTTCGTACGCTGTTGCATCACCGCACGTGCGCCTTGCACGAAGAGTCTTCGCAAGTAGGAGTTACCACGCTTGCTGATACCGAGCAGCTTCTGCTGGCCACCGGTGGATTGTTCGCGCGGAACCACCCCCATCCAGGCGGCGAACTCCCGACCCTTGTGGAAGGCCCCTCCGTTGCCGATCGCCGCGATGAGGGCGGTGGCCGTGACTGGTCCGATGCCAGGGATGGCAACAAGCCGTCGGCAGGCTTCGTTCTCATGGGCGGTCTTCGTGATCACCGCATCGGCCTCGTCAATCCGCATAGCCAACTGATCAAGATCCAGCTTCAGTTGGGCCAGCAGCATGCGCAATGCGCCCGATAGATTCGCGTCGGCGTCTTCCAGGATCAGCGGTAAAGCGGCATCCACATAGCGCCGCCCCTTCCGCAGAGTGATGCCACGTTCGAGCAGCAATCCACGAATCTGATTGATGACCGCCGTGCGACGCATCACCCAGCGCTCGCGCACCCGGTGCAGGGACTGCATATCCAGCTGGTCATCGGTCTTGATCGGCACGAAGCGCATGGTCGGCCGTGCGACAGCCTCAGCGATCGCCTCGGCATCGATGTAGTCACTCTTGTTCGTCTTCACGTACGGCTTCACATACTGCGCCGGAATCAGCCGCACCTCGTGTCCCTGTTCCCGCAGTGCCCGGCCAAGAAAATGCGCACCCCCGCAGGCTTCCATGCCAATCAACTCGACGTGTATATTCGCGGTGAAGCGCAGCAGTTGGGTGCGCGAGAACCTCTTGCGCACTACGACCTCGCCGCGCAGGTTAAGCCCGACCAGATGAAACACTGTTTTACCAAGATCAATGCCGATGGTGTGTAGTTCCATGGGATGCCTCCTCCGCAAGATTCTCATACACAGGCTGCTAGCTAGGTAAAAGCGGCGGACCATCCCATTAGTAATGCACATGTCTGTAT
>JBASRK010000095.1:0-11633 GCA_049273775.1 Candidatus Acidiferrales bacterium | reverse complement strand
ATTTGTATCAGTGCATTCTAAAGGAGTTGCGGTCGGATTTTTCGTATCAGTGCATTCCAAAGGACTTATCCACCTCGGCGGACATTTTTGGTGAGTTTGCATTTCCAAAGAACCTGCGCGGTCGAGCGCAGAATTCTCCGGCCGGGAGGCAGAATCGGTCAGCGTAAACATCGGGCTCGCATGCGTTGACATGGCTAGGGCCAAGAGTTCACCGTCAAAAGTCGAAAGCCGAAAGCTTGGGCCGGGCATACGTGCCTTTCCGCGCAAAGAGATTCTCTTCCCGAATTTTCGTGGCGCAGCGGTTCAGGATCAGGAAAGCACTCGGGTCGATGACCCGTATTTACACTTCATGTTACCACAAGGCAGGTCGAGCGATTGCGCGCATTGCGCATTTTCTTCAGAGAAAATTAGGCATTCGAAAAGATAGGCCTTGCAGGGGAGCGTCCGCCGCGGCGGGCTCTTGGTGGGGGCTGCGATTTAGATTACCCTAGGATATCGGTCAACGATGCAGAAGCGGCTCCCGGAATCCCCGGACATACCTGCAGGAAACCTTTACGGTGCCAGTGAGCCTTGGGTTGGAATCAGTCCTTGGACGGACCCTGCTGGCAAAGGCGTTGGAACTCCGGATCATCGTGGAGGGAAATCAGGTCGGGATCGCGAGAAACCCAATCTACATTTGCCCAGCCCGCCTTCATAGCTCTCCTGAGCATCTCGATTGCCTCTGCGGCCCTCTGAAGCAGGGCATAAGTGCAGGCGGCGTTGTAGAGGACGTTCGAGTCCCCCGGCCGCAGCGCCACAGCGGTTTGCAATTGCCGGATTGCGTCTTCCTTTCTGGCAAGCGATGCATAGTTGGTGGCAAGCAGCATCCGCGCGCGGACATCCTCGGGAACGGTGTCGAGCTGTTTTTCAAGGACGTGGATGTGCCTCTCCCGCATACTCCTGGCCAGCTCCTTTTGTCCCAATGATTCGAGAGAAAGAGAGAGAGGGATGTATATGTTGTAATCGTTTCCACTGGCCTGCAGCGCCCGATCGACCAGGGCAACGACTTCTTGGAATCGGCCGGATGAAAAATAGGCCCGGGTCAGGATCGTATAGGCACCTTCGCAATCGGATTTGCGCTCGATGGCTCGTTGGGCAGACTCGATCGCCTCTTCGTACTTTTTCTGGCCCGCAAGAATCCAGGCGCGAGCGGCCAGCACCTCGGCAAGGCCGGGTTCCAGTGCCAGGGCACGTTCGCAAGCGGCTAATCCCTTTTCGATCCAGCGCTGCTGCTGCTCACGCAATTGGTAAACCATCCCGCATACTGTGGCGATACCGGCATGAGCCAGGGCAAAATTCGAGTCTAGTTTGATGGCCTGCTCGAACATCTGGAGAGCAAAATCCAGGTCGAACCGCCGGGCATAGCTCCGTCCGCGCTAGTAGTAGTCGTAGGCCTCCAGGTTTTCCGTGGGCTTCCGAGCGATCGTTTTCTCTTCCTGGGGAGAAAGCGTGACGCGCAAGGCCTGAGCAATGCTACGCGCGATCTCGTCCTGGATTGCAAAAACATCCTGGAGTTCGCGGTCGTACCGTTCTGCCCAAACCGAGTGCCGTGTGCGAGTTTGCACGAGTTGCGCGGTGATCCGCAGGCGATTGCCTGCCCGGCGGATACTGCCTTCGAGCACGTACGCAGCATTCAATTGCTGGCCGACCTGGGGCGCCATCACCGGCTTATCGCGATAGGCCAACACCTCCGATCGTGGGAAGATCTGAAGCTGGGCGATCTTGGACAACTCGGTGATGATGTCTTCCGTCATGCCGTCGCGGAAATACTCATCTTCCTTGGCGCCGCTGAGGTTCTCGAAGTAGAGCACCGCCACTGATTTTTCCGCTGCGGGCGCTGCCTGTGTGGCCGCTGACGTCGGGCCCTTTGACCCGACCGCCCGCTGGGTGGAATCCAGGTCCCGCTTCAGCCGCTTCAGGTCTGCCCTCATTTCTGAGGCGGTCTGGTACCTCAGGTCACGATCCTTTTCAAAGGCCTTGTTGATTATTTCTTCCAGTTTGGACGGAAGGTTGGGATTCAAGCGCAGCGGTGATTTTGGTGCTTTGTGGAGAATAGCATCAAAGACCGCCGCCGAGGTGTTCCCCTCGAAAGCCAGTTTGCCGGTGGCCATCTCATATAACACCGCACCAAAGGAAAACAGGTCAGTGCGGGCGTCGAGTTCTTCGCCCAGCGCTTGCTCCGGCGACATGTAGGCAACCGTCCCCATAGCCGAGCCGGGACTGGTCAGGTGCTCTTGGGAGCCGACCGTGGCCTCTCCCGACACGGCCACGGCTTCGGCCACCTGCCGCCGCCGCGGCGCCAGCTTGGCCAAGCCGAAGTCCAGGATCTTGACCTGCCACGAGCGGGTCACGAAGATGTTCGCCGGCTTGATGTCTCGGTGGGTGATGCCACGCACGTGCGCGGCATCGAGCGCGTCGGCGATCTGAATCCCCAACTCCAGGATGTGCTCGGTGTCCAGAGGCCTGCCGTTGATCAGATGCTTCAGTGTTTGGCCCTCCAGCAACTCCATGACAATGAAGGGTTGCCCCGCGTGCTCATCGATCTCGTGGATAGTGCAGATGTGGGGATGGTTCAGAGCGGCGGCGGCACGCGCCTCGCGCCGGAAACGATCGACGGACTGCTTGTCCAGGGTAGCCTCCGGCGGCAGGAACTTGAGGGCTACAGGTCGGCCGAGCACAGTATCCTAGGCGCGGTATACTACGCCCATCCCCCCGCCACCTAGCTTATCAAGTACGCGATAATGGGAAACCGTTTGTCCGATCACGCTGTTCGGCCCTCTTTGTGGGCAGCCATGGTAGGTCGCAATCCAAGGGGAAGTCAACGCAGGGCTGAACAGCTTCTTCCTGTTGGCCCTGCGCCCTGGCTTGCTCGCCCTGTGCCGCGGTTTCAGGCGCGGAAGAGGACGTCTTCGCGCTGGAACAGCTTTACGGCCACGGCGAGCGCGAGGGCCGCGTAGACGCAGGAGGAGACAAAAATCGTGGCGATGTAATTCCAGTGGTAGGTGCCGGTGACAATCTCTTTGCTCACCAGGCTGGTATTCACGATCGGGAGCAGGGCGAGGCTGGCGTTCAGCTCGATTCCGGGCAGGGCGGCCACGACCGCCAGCATCACCACGACGATCGTCAGCGGTGAAACGTAGGTCTGCGCCTCGCGGAAGCTCTTGGCGAACAACGCAATCGCCAGCAGCCCGGCAGAGAACAGCACCGCAATCGGCAGCACCATGACAAAGACGGCGATCACCGCCTTGGGGTTCATCGTCACCCGCACCATCGCGGGGCTGTGGGGGTCGAGCCCGCTGGTCAGGCCTCGCGCCAGGAAGACTGTCAGCGCCATCGAGGCAATGGAAAGCGCTGCGGTGGCGATAGAGACCGTCAGGACGGTTAGAAACTTGCCCAGGACCAGGTGAGTGCGCGAGACCGGGCTGCACAGGATGGTTTCCATGGTGCCGCGTTCCTTCTCGCCGGCGGTCAGGTCCATCGCCGGGTACATCGCCCCGGTCAGGCAGAGCAGGATGACCATATAGGTCGCGACGCCGCCGAAGATGCTTCCCCAGACCTTTTGCGGCGAGGCCACGTTGATCTCGCTGACCTCGAAGGGCTTCAGCAGGCTTTCGGGGAGCTTGCGCGTCGCCAGCCGCGTGTTGACGGTCTGCTCGCGGAGCTCGCGGAAAAAGTTCCGCACGCGCTGCGTGGCGATCGCGGACTTGACGTCGCCCTCGTAAGTGTAAAGCTTGACATCGGTGGGCTCGCCGCGCTCGAGGGCGGCATCGAACCCCGCGGGAATCTCCACGGCCGTGCGGATCTTCTTGTCGGAGACTTGCTCGGCGTAATCCGGGCTGGGAGGCACCAGGCGGACCATCTTCAGTGCGCGCAGCCTGGCCATCACGGCCGGGGAATCCTCGCCGCCCAGGACCATGACCCGGGAGGTTTCGCGCCGCGCTTCGCTCATCAGCCGGAAGGCCAGATAGCCCATGCCGATGGTCAGCGCCGGCATCAGCAGGATGGGCACGGCGATCATGGAGATCAGCGTGCGGCGCTCCCGCAGGGAATCACGCAGCTCTTTGCGATAAACGGTCCCGATGTTGCGCAGGCTCATGGTTTCGCTCCGTGTTTTGCTGGGTCCAAGGGGCGGGGCAAGCGCCACCCCTACCAGGAAAAGAGTTCAATCGCCCACGACACGCACAAAGATGTCCTCGAGATCGGTCTGACCATACCGCTCGCGGAACTCCGCGAGGGTCCCTTCGGCCAGCAGGCGGCCGTTGTGGATGATGCCGATGGTGTCGCACAGCTTTTCGGCCTCGGTCATCACGTGGGTAGAGAAAATGACGGTCTTGCCCGCCTGGCGGCACTCGCGGATGAAGCCGACGATGGTGCGGGCGGTCATGACGTCGAGCCCCAGTGTGGGCTCGTCGAAAATCATCACCGGCGGGTCGTGCACCAGGGTGCGCGCGATGGAAACCTTCTGCTTCATGCCGGTGGAGAGGTTGTCGCAGCGGCGGTCGCGGAAGTCGCGCATCTCGAGCCGCTGGAAAATTTCGCCGATGCGCCGCTGCAGCGCGGCCTCGTCCAGCCCGTGCAGCCGCCCGAAGTATTCCACCATCTCCTGCGCCGAGAGCCGCCCGTAGAGCGCGGTGGCAGTGGAGAGGAAGCCCACGTGGGCGCGCACCTTCTCCGCCTGGGTGACCACGTCGTAGCCGGCCACCACGGCGGTGCCGCCGGTAGGCTCGAGGATCGTGGCCAGCAACCGCAGCGTCGTGGTCTTTCCGGCGCCGTTCGCCCCGAGCAGGCCGTAGATGTGTCCCGGCTGGCAGCGGAAGCTGACGTCGTCCACGGCGCGGATCTGGCCGCGTTTCTTGTCCTGAAAGTGCTTGGAGAGGTGCTGCGCTTCAATCATGCCGAGCCATTCCCCGGCGCCAAAATCTCCGCAAGGCAGCGCTTTGCCCGCCGGCGCTCGACGCAGCGCAAACCGCTATTCTCCCATCACCTTGAGCAGGATGCGCTTCGGACGCTGGCCGTCGAGCTCGGCATAAATCACTTGCTGCCAGGGGCCCAGCTCGAGCTTGCCTTCGCTGATCGGCACCAGCACCTGGTGGCGGGCCAGCAGGCTCTGCAGATGGGCGCTCGCGTTGCTTTCGAATTTCCCGGAATGGTTGTAGTCGTCGCGGTGCGGCGCGAGTCTCTCGAGCCACTGGTCCACGTCCTGGAGCAGGCCCGGCTCTTCGTCGTTGACGAACACGGCGGAGTTGACGTGCAGCGCCGAGACCAGCACGATGCCGTCGCGGATGCCGCTCTTTTCCATGGCGGATTTCACGTTGGGCGTGATGTTCATGAATTCGCGTTTCTGTTTGGTCTGCACAGTGATGTAATCGTTGTGGACCTTCATCGCCTGAGTCCTCCGCGATGGCGCCGATTGTAGCCGAACCGCCAGCAGAATTGGATTGGGATGATGAATGGACGTTCGGGGGCGGCGGAGTGCCGGCGGCGCAAGCCCGCATCAGGCTTTATGGCACTTGGGGCAATGTTTGGCTTCGTAGTTTTCCGGCGTGACGCGGAACATGTTGTTGCAACTGATGCAGACGCGGTGGATCACAGGCTGAGGCTTGGTCCCGGACTTGCTTTCGCTTTTCTGCGGCTCGCTCATGCCTGGATTCTAGCACACGCGCGCAAGCATCGCGGATCGGGTCCGCTACTGCAGGCGCCGGACACCGGGGGCCGTAAGAACGATGACCGCAGTCAGAACCAGCGCGAAGCTGCTGGAAAGCGCCAGGGCGGCGGGCGTGCCCCAGTGCTCGGCCAGTTCGCCCACCAGCAGGCTGCCCAGCGGGGTGAAGCCGAGGAAGGCCATCGTGTGCATGCTCAGCACGCGTCCTCGGACCGAATCCGGCACCAGGGTTTGGATCAGGCTGTTGATGGTGGCCACCGAGCTGACCCCTGCGCCGCCCACCACCGCCAGCAGCAGCGCCGAGAGCGCCGGCCGGCGCGAAAAGCAAAAAAGCAGCAGGGCCGTGAAGAAAACCACCTCGGCGCCGAGGACCAAAGGCCCGCGGCGGCGATGGGGCTTCAGCATGGCCAGGTGGATCCCGCCGAGCAACGCTCCGGCGCCCGCGGCCGCCACCAGATACCCCAGGCCCGCGGCGCCCACGCGCAGGACGTCGCGGGCAAAGGCCGGCATCATCACCAGATAGGGCAGGCCGAACATGCTGACCATGGCCACCAGCACCACCAGCAACAGAATCGTGCGATGGTTGCGCATATACCGAAAACCCTCGGCGACGTCTGCGGCGATGGAGCTCGCTGCGCGCACCTCGCGCGCCGGGAAAGCTACCCGAGCAATCACAAACAGCAGCGGCACATAGCTCAGGGCGTTCAGGTAAAAGCAGGCGGCGACGCCCAGACCGGCGATGGCGAATCCGGCCAGCGATGGTCCGAGCACACGCGACAGATTGAATTGAATCGAATTCAGCGCGATGGCATTGAGCGTGTCCTCGCGAGGCACGAGGTCCCGGAGGGCTGCCTGGTAGGAGGGCGCGTTCAGGGCCATGGTTGTGCCGGCCAGAAAGGCGATCACGATGATCTGGCGCACGGTGATCCAGTGCAGGCTGGTCAGCACGGCCAGGCCCAGTGCAAGCAGCATCATTGTGACCTGGGTGGTCAGCAGCAGGCGTCGCCGCGAGGCGCGGTCGGCGATCACTCCGCCCAGCAGCGAAAAAATCAGCGCCGGCATCTGCTGCGCGAAGCCCACCAGGCCCAGCCAGAAGGGCGAGTTGGTGAGCTGCAGCACCAGCCAGCCTTGCGCCACGTTCTGCATCCACGAGCCGATGTTGGAGACGAAATTGCCCGTCCAGAAGACGCGATACTCGACGTGCCGGAGCGCGCGAAACCACCCGTGGCCCGGCGCCAGGAGCAGCTCCAGAGGGAGGCGCGGCGTCGGCGATTCGGGCGTCTCGAGCGACGGAGGAACGACGGGCGGGGTGGGGGCCATCGGCTAGGCGGCCTGCCCTTCGAGGAGCTGCCGGACGCGCGCGACGATCTCGCCGACGCGCACCGGCCGGTAGAGCACGGCTGCGGCGCCCTCCAAGGGCGGAGCCGGCTCGACTCGCGAAGCCACCACGACGATCGGCACCCCCCGGGCCAGGCTCGCAAGCGCCGCACGGGGGGCCGCAGCGGAGAGCGCGGCGCCTTCCCCGGCGACGTCCAGCACGACCGCCGAAGGCGCTCTTCCCTGTGCCAGCGCCTGGGCTAGGTCGTCCACCGATTCCATCCCCAGCGCTTCGACGCCCGCATGGAGAAGTTCGGCGCGAACGGCAACGCGCAGCGACCAGTCTTTTGAAATCACGAAGACAGTAGGCATCCCCGCGGTACGTTCCGGAGCATCTCGAGTGCAGACCGGATTCTTCTCGACGGTCTGCGAGTCACCCAGCATCCGCGGGAGAAAGTATAGCATTCTGCGCAACCAGGGTGAGCCAGCGCGTCCGCGGCAAGCTCTTGATGGGCGAGTGCGTGACGTAGGCATGCGCTCTAACTCTTTGCTACAATATTTTGCTTTGGTCGGCGGTACAGAATTCAGTCGTGGAGCGGCGTCCCGCGGAAGCCTCGGGCGCAAGGGGCGTGGATGAACTGGTCAGCGAAGAAGTGGTTCTGGCTGGTGCTGGCAGGCGTCGTGGTGACCGTGTTCGTGCTGGTGAAGTTGAGCGGCCGGCAGCCGGTGCCACGGGTGGCGGTGGTGCAGGTGGTCCGCGAGAACCTGAATGCCACGATTTCCAGCAACGGTAAGATGGAACCCATCACGCCCTACTCGCTCCGGGCGCAGTTTCCGACGTTTGTGGAGAAGGTGCTGGCTGTCGAGGGCCAGGCTGTCACGCGCGGTCAATTGCTGCTGACGCTGGTCGCCGACGACGTACACGCCGAGCTGGACCGCGCCCGGGAGCAACTGGTGGCTGCCCAGGACGCCCTGCGCGCGGCGCGCGCCGGCGGCCGGGCCGACGAGGCGGCGCAGCTCGAGAGCGACTTGCGCAAGGCCGAAATCGAGCGAGAGCGGCTGCGGCGCGAGCGAGCAGCGCTCGAGCGTCTGGTGGCCCAGCAGGCGGCGACCAAGGAGGAGCTCCGGCAGAATCAGGCAGCGCTGGACCGCGCTGAAGCCGATTGGAAGAGGCTGCAATCGGCCCGGGAGGAATACATCCGGCGGACCAGGCTCGAGGTCGAACGCGCCGCGCTGCTCGTCGAACATTCCCGCAGCCAGATCCGCTCGCTTGAAGACAAGGTCCGCTCGGCCCGGGTCACTGCCCCGGTGGACGGCACGCTCTATTCGTTGCCGGTGCGCGTGCGGGACTTCGTCAAGGTCGGCGACCTGATGGCGGAACTTGCCGACCTGCACCGTGTCCGCGTGCGCGCCTTCATTGACGAGCCCGAGCTCGGCGGGATCGAACCCGACCAGACCGTGGAAATCACGTGGGATGCCCTGCCCAGCAAGACCTGGGAGGGGCGCACCGAGCGGATCCCCAAGCAGGTGGTGCCCCGCGGGACGCGCAGCGTGGGTGAAGTGCTGTGCTCGGTGGCTAACGACAAGCTCGAGTTGTTACCCAATATCAATATCAACGTGCGTATCCACCTGCGGGAACGCCGCAACGCGCTCGTGGTGCCCCGGGGCGCGGTGCGGATCGAGGGAACGCGCCGCTATGTCTTCCTGGTCGGAAATGGAGGCTTGGGCACGAGGCTCCACAAGCGCGAAATCAAGGTCGGCATCGCCAGCGCCACGAAGTATGAGGTGCTGGAGGGATTGAGCGGAGGCGAGACTGTGGCGCTGCCGGGCGACATCGAATTGCGCGACGACATGGCCGTTCGACTGGCGGGATAAGAATGAACCTGAGCGCCAAAACGCCTTGGGCACGCCGGGCCTGCGGCGGCGGGCGTCGAGCGGTGGTGTTGCTGGCAGCGCTGCTGATTCCGGCGGCGCACATATCAGCCCCCGATGGACCCGTGCAAGATGCTTCCCGTCTATTTGACGCCGGCAATTACCCGCAGGCCGCCGCCACGCTTCGCGCGGCGCTCGAGCAAAAGGCGCAGGGCGCAGGCGCCGCGGCAGCGCCAGACGCGTCGCTCTACTACTGGCTTGCCCGTTGCTCGTTTGAGCTTCGCGATTTCGACCGCGCCATCTCGAGCGCTGAGCGCGCTGTTGAGCTCGAGCCCAAGAATTCTCTGTACCACTTATGGCTCGGCCGGGCCTACGGCCGCAAAGCAGAACAGGTCGGCCGGCTTTCCGGGTTCTCGATGGCAAAGAAGACGCGGCAGCAATTCGAAGAGGCGGTGCGTCTGAACCCTTCGAACCTCGCCGCACAGGAGGACCTGATCGAGTTCTACCTCCGGGCGCCGGGTATCGTGGGCGGCGGCGAGGACAAGGCGCAGAAACAGGTGGAAGCACTGGCGGCTGTGGATGCGGTCGAGGGTCATGCGGCCCGCGGCCGGCTCTGGGTGCATAGAAAGAGAGTCGATGATGCGGAACAGGAATATCGCCAGGTGCTCGCGGCTAAGGCGCAGCGCCCGGATCCCTACTTCGAGGCCGCCGATTTCTACTTGAAGCGCAATGACCCGCTCCGGATGGAAGAGGGCGTCGAGGCGGCTGCGCGTCTCGAGCCCTCCGACCGCCGCCTGAGCTTTTACCGGGGCGTGACGCGCGTCCTGGCGGGGAACCGCCCGGAAGAAGCCGAGAAGTTGCTGAAGTCCTACCTTGCCGGAGTCCCCCCGCGCAGCGATCTTCCTTCGCACGCCGATGCGCACGAATGGCTCGGGCGCCTCTATGAGCGCCAGGGGCAGTGCGCTGCGGCCGCGAAGGAGTATCGCCAGGCTGTGGAGTTGGACCCGCACAGCAAGAGCGCGTACGACGGCCTCCGGCGCGTCCAGAAGTGCCCCTCTGGACAATGAAGCGCGCCACCCTTCTGGCTCTCGCATGCGGAATCTTCGCGTGAGCTGCCATCCTCCCCCATTCCAGCCTGGCCCAACTGGTCACTGCTGTCGCTGTGAGCGGCTACACGGGGCTGCCTTCGCCGGCAACCTGCCTCCGGCTTCGACCGAGCAGCAGTTTCGTGAAACGGTTCTCAATTCGCAGCGGACCGGCGCCACCGGGTCTTTTCGCTGCAGGTTTGTTATAGTTTGAAACCGGAGCCGCTCGAATGGCCATGCTGCGCAGCGAAACGATCGTCGTTGCCTTCGACGCTTTGCGCGCCAACAAGGTCCGCGCCTTCCTCACCACGCTGGGCGTGGTGATCGGCAGCGCGTGCATCGTGCTGGTGGTGACCATCGCGCTCAGCGGCCGGCGCTACGTCATCGGACAGATCGAAGGCGTGGGCTCAAATCTGGTTCACGCCGAATATGTGCGCAGCCCGGGGCAGGCCATGGCCCTGAGCTACGAAATCAACCTCGGAGACATGGAGGCCGTGGCGGGCATCCCCCAGGTGGTCGTCGCGGCCGGCACCCGCGATATACGCCAGGCAGTGGTTGTCGCCGGAGTCGAGCGACCCATCAGTTTTGTGGGTGTGACCGAGGGCTTCCAGCAGATCCGCAAGCTCATCGTGCTGCGCGGGCGTTTCTTCGACGCCGAGGACATGCAGTTGCGGAGCAAAGTCTGCCTGCTCACCAAGGAGCTTGCCGACCGCGTATTTCCTTACGAGGACCCTGTCGGCAGGACGATTCGCGTAAGCGAGCTCAGCTTCACGGTGATCGGAGTTTTCAAAGAGCGCGTGGCCACCTTCGGCCTCACAGAAATTCAACGCGACTCGGTGCTCGTCCCGTTTTCGCTGATGAAGTACTACACGGGGGAAGATGTGCTCGGGGTCCTGTACGCCCAGGCGCGCAGCCCCGAGGAAGTGGTCTCGGTGACGCGACAGGTGGAATCCATCCTGCGGAGCCGGCACCCTGCCGGCGCGGTGTATGACGTGCATGACCTCGGCGCCATCCTGGACGCGGCGAAAAGCATCTCGCGGGCGCTGACGATTGTGCTGGTCCTGATTGCCTTCATCGCGCTGCTGATCAGCGGCGTCGGGATCATGAACATCATGCTGGTCACCGTCACTGAGCGGACCCGGGAGATCGGCATTCGCCGGGCCATTGGCGCACCCCGCCGCGAGATCCTCTACCAGTTCCTGGTGGAAGCGACCATGATGAGCGGCACGGGCGCCGTGGCCGGCATCCTGATCGGCGTGAGCATCCCCGTGCTACTCCAGCCGCTTTTGCCGGGCAACGTACGCGTGCCGGTTTCCTGGCTGTCCGTGGTGGTGGCGTTCCTGGTTTCTTGCCTGACGGGCGTGTTCTTCGGTTACCTGCCGGCCAACAGGGCCGCCAAGCTTCAGCCTACTGAGTCCCTTCGCTACGAATAAGAAAGGGGCAGATTCACTTGTCGACCTGGAGTGCGAAACAGTCCGGAGTGTCTTCAGAAGTCATCCGGTGGAGAGAAGTGTCAGCGGCGAAGCTGGCTGGAGGCGAGAACCAGACCAGGCCAGTCAGCGGAACTGCCAAACGAGCCGGTCGCCGCGGCGACCCACCGAAGAGTGGCCACGGGGATCCGAGCGTGACACCAGTGGGGCGGCTGGCATATGGTTTTA